>CAWKZI010000085.1:0-8139 GCA_963854365.1 Gammaproteobacteria bacterium | reverse complement strand
CATTCAGATTTAAGTAGCAGCGAATATCCTCTCCCACTGGGGCCTCGCCTAATAATTCCAATAACCCTTCAGACGATTCGGCCATACCTAGCTCTTCTGCAGAGCACAGCATGCCATTTGATTCAATTCCTCGAATTTTAGCATTTTTAATTTTAAATGGTTGTTCACCCGCAGCCGAATATATTTTGGAACCCGCCTTAGCAAACGGCGCTTTAAGTCCTTCCCTAACATTCGCTGCACCGCATACAACCTGAAAGGAACTTTCTCCGTCTGAGACTTCACATAAACTTAATTTGTCCGCATCTGGATGTTTTACTACTGACGTAACTTCTCCAACCACTATGCCAGTAAAATTATTTGCTACTGGAATTAGCCCATCAACTTCTAGCCCGGCCATGGTCAATTCCTCAACGAGCGATTCTAGCTCCATTTCAGGATCGATAAATTCTTTTAACCACTCGACACTAAAAATCATTCAAAAAACCGGGTTTAATTAAATTGTTGTAGAAAACGAATATCATTTTCGAAATAAGTACGTAAATCGCTAACGTCGTAACGCAGCATAGCCAATCTCTCAACACCCATGCCAAAGGCAAAACCATTGTAGACAGATGTCTCTATACCAGACATTTCAAGAACCCTTGGGTGCACCATCCCACAGCCCATAACTTCCAACCAACCTGTATGCCCACATATACGGCAGCCTTTACCAGCACAGTTTACACAGCGCATATCCACTTCAGCAGAAGGCTCAGTAAACGGAAAGTAAGATGGGCGAAAGCGCACCTCCATTTCTTCCTCGAAATAGGCATGTAAGAAATCTACAACCGTGCCTTTTAAATCAGCAAAACTAACATTTTCATCGATTAATAATCCTTCCACTTGATGAAACATGGGAGTATGAGTTAGATCAGAATCGCACCGATAAACACGACCGGGGCAAATCATTCGGAAAGGTGGTTTACCCCCTTCCATGACATGAACTTGCACAGGAGAAGTGTGGGTTCGTAACACGGTGCCGGGATTCACATAAAAAGTATCATGCATTGCCCTGGCGGGGTGGTGGCTAGGAATATTTAATGCTTCAAAATTGTGATACTCGTCTTCAATTTCGGGCCCGATGGCTACATCATAGCCAGCAGATGAGAAAATTTGTGTGATTCTGTCGATAGTGATAGTAATGGGATGCAGGCCACCCTTACTTTGTCTCCGGCCAGGCAAACTAATATCGATAGATTCTTGGCTTAATTGCGCATCGAGTGCCGTACTTATAAGTTGACCCTTTTTTTGTTCGAGCGCCTCTTGTACTTCTTTTTTTACTATGTTGATTCTTTCGCCAGCAGAAGGTCGTTTTTCAGGAGGAATTTGCCCGAGGGATTTTAATAAAGCAGTGAGACTACCCTTCTTGCCTAAATACTGAACACGCAAAGACTCCAGCGATTTCTCATCGCTGGAGTCTTGAATCGCTTGCAGGGCCTCTGCAAGAAGGGAATCGGTATCAGCCATGGGCCGCTTCCACCAAGGGGGCTATGCAACTAAGCTAGTTTTTGCTTGATCTACTATTGCTGTAAAAGCTGGCTTGTCGTGCACAGCCAAGTCAGCCAAAACCCTTCTATCGATTTCGATATTGGCTTTTTTTAATCCAGCGATTAACTGACTGTAGCTCATACCATTTTCTCGCGCCAGAGCATTGATTCGGGTAATCCAAAGTGCTCTGAATACTCGTTTCTTAGCCCTACGATCTCGATAGGCATACTGCCCAGCTTTGGTAACTGCTTGTTTTGCAACTCGAAAGATACGGCTACGAGCACCGTAATATCCTTTAGCCTGCTTTAGTACTTTCTTATGACGCTTATTCGCAATGACGCCGCGCTTTACTCTAGCCATTAGTTATCTCCTGACGGATACCGTCTATATTTCCCGTAACATACGTTTCACTGCTGGAACATCGACTGCATGTACTGCAGAAGTCCCGCGCAGCTGACGCTTACGCTTGGTGGTCATTTTCGTCAGGATGTGGCTCTTGTAAGCACTTTTGCGTTTAAAACCGGATCCAGTTTTCTTAAACCGTTTCGCAGCACCCCTATGGGTTTTCAGTTTACCAACACTCATATGTAACTCCGCATTTGCCCACGTTGGGCTTTTGATAATTTCCTAATAACCAAAAAGGTCAGTGTCCATTGATCCAAGCGGATCAATGGACACTGACCCTATCTACTATTAGCGCTTTTTGACCGGTGCCAATACCATGACAATTTGCCGGCCTTCCATCTTGGGATCCTGTTCAACGGTTCCGTATTCAACTAAATCATCGCGGATTCGTTCAACAAGCTCCTGCCCAAGATGTTGATGAGCGAGTTCTCGGCCACGAAATCTTAAAGACACCTTGGCTTTGTCCCCATCTTCTAGGAAACGTATCAGGTTGCGTAGTTTTACCTGATAATCCCCTTCTTCCGTCCCTGGTCGAAACTTTATTTCTTTAACTTGGATTCGTCGCTGCTTTTTCTTATTTGCAGCCTTCTGCTTTTTCAAATCGAATATATGTTTACCATAGTCCATGATTTTGCAGACTTGTGGTTCTGCATCAGGCGCTATTAACACTAGATCGAGTTTGATTTCAGCTGCAGCGGCACGCGCTTCATCAATACTAACAACTCCCAGTTGCTCGCCTTTAACGCCAACTAATCTTACTTCGTTGGCTTCGATAAACTCATTGATGATGGGTTTTTTAGAACTACTCCTCATAATCTGCGCAAGCGCTTATTCCTCAATTCGATTTATGTAAATACTGATCAAACCCCAGAAAATCTTAACTCTCAACGAGGTTGTCTTTTTTTGCCATGCTATTGACGTTATTAGCAGCTTTGTTCGTAATATCACTGCGACCAAAACGAGCGACATCTTGACTTAAGTGGTCACAAAAGTCATCTAATGTCATCGCTCCTAGGTCTTCACCGCCCCTCTTTCGCACCGCCACCGCGCCAGATTCCACTTCTTTATCTCCCACTACCAAGAGATAAGGTATCTTCTGTAAAGTGTGCTCGCGGATTTTAAAGCCGATCTTCTCATTTCTCAAGTCCGTAGACACTCTAAACCCTTTATTTTTCAAGGATTCTTCGAGATTTAGACAATATTCTGCCTGTTTGTCAGTAATATTCAGAATAATGGCTTGTTCAGGAGACAACCATGCTGGCATCGCTCCAGCATATTGTTCGATTAGCACGCCAATAAAGCGTTCAAACGAGCCTAAAATAGCTCGGTGCAGCATCACTGGAGTTTTTCGCTCACTGTCTTCTGCTACATATTGAGCACCAAGACTCCCGGGTGTGAAAAAATCCACTTGAATAGTTCCGCACTGCTGAATACGGCCCATGCAATCTTTAAGAGAACATTCAATTTTCGGTCCATAAAAAGCGCCTTCGCCAGGAACCAACTCCCAATGAAGGCCGGTGGCATTTAGAGCATCCTTGAGGGACTGCTCAGCCTTATCCCAAAGTTCTTCAGACCCTACCCGTTTTTCAGGACGGGTTGAAAGCCGCAAAATAACCTCGTCAAATCCAAAATCCCGATAAACCGAAAACAACAAATCCATAAAGGCAGCAACTTCAACCTGAATCTGTTCCTCAGCACAGAAAATATGGCCATCGTCCTGAACAAAGCTCCGCACCCGCATGAGACCATGCATGCTGCCAGACGGCTCATAGCGATGGCAGGAACCAAATTCAGCTAGGCGCAGAGGCAAATCACGATAGCTTTTTAAGCCCTGGTTAAAAACTTGGATATGGCAGGGGCAATTCATCGGCTTAATCACGTAAACTCGGTTATCAGCTGCTTCTACAGTAAACATCTCATCAGAAAACTTCGCTTCATGGCCTGATTTCTTCCACAAGCTAGAGTCAACCAGCTGGGGAGTATTAATTTCCTTATAACCATTCGCGTCTTGAACGCCCTTCATGTATTGCTGAATAATCTGGTAGAGCGTCCAACCCTTTGGATGCCAAAAAGGCATTCCGGGGGCCTCTTCCTGAAAATGAAAGAGATTCAGGTGTTTGCCTAGCTTTCTATGGTCGCGTTTTTCCGCCTCTTCCAAACGCTGCAAATAGAGCTTTAAATCTGCTTTAGAACCCCAGGCAGTGCCATGCACTCTTTGGAGCATTTCGTTCTCAGCATCGCCGCGCCAATATGCACCAGCTACTGAAGTAAGTTTAAAAGCCTTGAATTTACTAGTGCTAGGAACATGAGGGCCACGACAAAGGTCGATAAACTCTCCCTGCCTGTAAAAAGACAGATCCTCATCTCCAGGAATACTCTCGATTATTTCAACTTTATATTTCTCGCCCATCTCCTTGAACATAGAAATAGCTTTTCCTCTGCTCATCACGGAGCGTTCAACCGGCAAATTCTCCTTAACAATCGCATCCATAGTTTTTTCTATGGCAGAAAGATCTTCCGGAGTAAAAGGTCGCTCAAAGGAAAAATCGTAAAAGAAACCATCGTCAATTACCGGACCAATGGTTACTTGGGCTTTAGGAAAAAGCCGCTGTACAGCCTGCGCCATTAAATGCGCACAAGAATGGCGCAGCACTTCCACACCATCACTATCCCTTTCCGTAACAATAGCTATTTCAGCGTTTTGCGCGACCACATGCGAGGTGTCTACTAGCGCCCCGTCAATACGACCAGCCAAGGCTGCTTTAGCTAGACCGGGGCCAATGGATTCTGCAATTTCGGCAATGGAAACAGGATTTTCGTAATCCCGCTTACTACCATCCGGAAGCGTAACTTGTAGCATCAATTTTAATTCCAATAAAGATTTTATAAATATTCTAGCTGTTCATTCTAAGCATTCAATTTAAGAAAGCTCTCATAAAGCTGCTAGAAATCTAATTGACAATTTTTCAAAAAGAGCCTTAGTTGAGTTTTTATACTTCAATGGAGTGGTAGGCACGACCAGATTCGAACTGGTGACCTCTACCATGTCAAGGTAGCGCTCTAACCAACTGAGCTACGCGCCTTCGAAACCTAATTCGATCCCTATTAAAGGACTCGCGATTATACGGAATCCGGCGCCCTGGTGTCGATGCATTTATGTGCTGATTTAAGCTGTACCATTATGAACTTAAGCTATTGCTTTAACAGCTGATTTTTTAGCTCAGAAATTCTGTCACGAGTATCGGCTGCCTGCTCGAAAGCTAGATTTTTAGCATGCTCATACATTTCAGTTTCCAGATTTTGAATTTCTTTCTGCACTATTGAGGGGTCTGAAAAATCCATCCGGTTATATGCGCCATTTTTTTCAGTAACTCCACGATTACGAGTCCGCACTCGAGAACCCGGGGTGGCATATGCACCTTCCATCACATCCAGAACTTTTTTCGTCACTCCCACAGGGGTGACATTATGTTTTTTATTATACTCCAGCTGTATCTCTCTTCTCCTATGTGACTCATCCATTGCTCGCTGCATAGACCCAGTAATCGAATCCCCATAAAGAATTGCCCTTCCGTTTAGGTTTCGAGCAGCACGCCCTACCGTTTGAATTAATGATCTTTCAGACCTCAGGAAGCCTTCCTTATCAGCATCCAAGATTGCTACGAGCGCCACTTCTGGTATATCCAATCCTTCTCGAAGCAAATTAATACCTACTAATACGTCGAAGCTACCAAGTCGCAAATCGCGGAGTATTTCTGAGCGCTCTACTGTCTCAATGTCAGAATGTAGGTAGCGTACGCGAACATCGTGCTCTGCAAGATAATCAGTTAAATCTTCTGCCATTCTTTTTGTCAGGACAGTGACTAAAACTCGCTCTTCATTACTTACAACTTTCCGAACTTCTGATAAGAGGTCATCGACCTGCGATGAAGCTGGGCGAACATCAAGTACCGGGTCCACTAATCCCGTGGGCCGGACGACCTGCCGAACAAGTTGTCCCTCATGCTCCTTCTCATAGGTGCCTGGAGTAGCTGAAACAAAAATAATCTGTGGTGTTAATGATTCCCATTCCTCGAATCTGAGTGGGCGATTGTCCAATGCTGATGGTAAACGAAATCCATATTCTACTAAGGTTTGCTTGCGGGAACGATCGCCTTTGTACATTGCGCCTAACTGCGGAATAGAGACATGGGACTCATCTGCCACTATCAAAGCATTCGAGGGTAAATAGTCATAAAGAGTGGGAGGCGGCTCACCAGGTTCTCGGCCCGAAAGGTAGCGAGAGTAGTTTTCAATGCCGGTGCAATAGCCTAGCTCCTGAATCATTTCTAAATCATATTTCGTTCGTTGTTCTAATCGCTGCGCTTCTACGAGACGATTGTTTTGCCTTAACTCTTCTAATCTTTCGCGAAGCTCAATTTTAATGTCGTCCAATGTTCCTAAGAGGGTCTCTCGTGGCGTTACATAATGAGACTTAGGGAACACAGTCAACCTAGGAACCTCCTTGATCACAGTGCCTGTTAAAGGGTCGAAGAAAGAGAGCCTCTCAATTTCATCATCATATAGTTCAATGCGGATAGCGTTGCGCTCTGACTCCGCTGGATAGATATCAATTACGTCACCCCGCACTCGATAGGTCGCTCTTCTTAACTCCATATCGTTGCGAGTGTATTGAAGGTTAGTTAAACGTTTTAGTAAGTTACGCTGATCTATGCGATCGCCACGATCGAGATGAACGACCATTTTTAAATAGGACTTTGGATCGCCCAGACCATATATTGCCGAAACCGTCGCAACCACGATAACGTCAGGTCTTTCGAGCAAAGCTTTTGTTGCAGACAAGCGCATCTGCTCAATATGATCGTTAATAGAGGCATCTTTTTCTATATATACATCTGATGAGGGCACGTAGGCTTCAGGCTGATAGTAATCGTAGTAAGAGACGAAATATTCGATTGAATTTTTTGGAAAGAACTCTTTGAATTCGCCGTAGAGCTGCGCAGCCAGGGTTTTATTTGGAGCCATTACCAGGGTGGGTCTTTGAACGCTTTGAATAACGTTAGCAATAGTAAATGTTTTGCCAGACCCGGTAACCCCGAGAAGGGTTTGTGCGTGCAAGCCATCCTCTAAGCCTTCAACTAGCTTGGCGATTGCCTCCGGCTGGTCTCCAGCGGGCTGGAAGTTAGATTGAATCTTGAATTGATCTCGCATACTAAAGGCTTGGTCTTTCCGCAAACCTCTAAGACTACCTCAAAATGACCATTGGGTTACAGTGAGTGTTGACCAGATTGCCTTTTCTAATTAGTATACGCGCGGTTTGCAGCTATAATGTCTTGTCCTCAGGATAGCGATATTAAGAGAGTCTCGGTTGAAGGGATCAACCGGTTGTTGTAAACGAGCAAGTTCTAATGCCCAATAGCTCAATGGTAGAGTAGGTGACTGTTAATCACTTGGTTCCAAGTTCGAGTCTTGGTTGGGCAGCCAAACAAAACCCCGTATAGCTATCCAGCTATGCGGGGTTTCTTTTTCAAAGGCTCTAATTCCTTCCTCTCTAAGAAGCCTCTATTTAGCATCCTTGACATTAGATTTACCCCTACATCATGTAAACTTAAAATAGCCTATATATAGAAGAAAGACTTTAACTACCGTCCCCTGCTCAATACCTCAATTGCTGCGCAGCAATTGAATCGATATATCTAAGCTAACTTTTTTCATATAGTGGTACTCCAAATAGGTGCTTAGGTTTACGGCGAGTCAGAAAAAGTGACATATCCATTCTTCCAATAACGATGAAGCATTTCCCGCAAAGGCTCAAAAGATAATTCTTTGGCAATTCCATGCTTAAGGAAGAGAGCATTAGATTTACTTTGAATATCTGCGATTGTGTTGCCTAGGTTATCCCAAACTACTCTTTCTATAATATCCAATTTAAGCCTCACCTGATTATGCCCTATCACACCTCCGTAATTAGAAGCGAAATCAGGCAACTCAAGATCAGTTAAGCGGTCTTGGTGTGCATAAGTGGTGGGGAACATATCAAGAATATTAAAAAAGCGGTGCGCAAATCTTTCTTCATTCCTTAAGATGAACGATAATTTTCCGCTATTCGGTGACATTTTTTGAGTGAAATCAGCTAATTGCCAAGGATCAAGAGCATTAAAGCTCTGAATCAATCCCCCAGTTTTGGGAAAATTAAATAATGACCTG
>CAWKZI010000084.1:0-8183 GCA_963854365.1 Gammaproteobacteria bacterium | reverse complement strand
GGAAATTACCCATTAACCGAACAAGCCAATGCTATGAAGGCCCAATGGAATCCAAACAATAGCCCTTACAATGCATGCAACCCAAAACCCATGCCCTATATCATGGGATCAGCCTATCCCATAGCGATCGAACCTATGGGGAAAGACATTCTAATTAAAATCGAGGAGTTCGATCTGGAACGTCTAGTTCACATGGATACCTTACCTCCTCCCAATTCAAACACGCATACCCATCTCGGATATTCAAACGGTCGTTGGGATGGCGACGACTTAGTTGTAGAAACTGAAAAAATTCAAGCTGGTCACCTTTATGGGGATGGCACACCAACAAGTAGAGCAATCCATCTGCTGGAACGCTTCGAATTGAATGAAGAGCAGGGTCGACTCTACTACACACTTTCTGTAACAGACACGGAATCATTCACCGAGGATCTGGAATTTAAACGCTATTGGGCATGGCAACCTGATATTAAGGTCGAACCGTACGAGTGCAACAACGAGCCATAAGTTAACTCTGAATTTATATATCTTTCAGAGTCTAAATAATACGGTGCGACTCTCCATTCTAATCATATGTCTAGTGCACTATGATCAACTGCGTATCTACTCATGAGCCTAACTCAATCATAGATAAAACACGCCGCAATCTCTTAGCCTCCCTGACAGGACTAGGCCTTTCTGCTCCATTTATTTCAGGCAAACGAGATTGGTCTCAAGAACCAATTACACTTCGTTACACTGCGCACGTACCGAGATCCCACGGCCTATACACAAAAGGCTTTGTGCCATTCGCTGAGCTGGTAGAAAGAGAGACCGGAGGCCGACTTCGGTTAGAGCCTTTTACAGATAAGATCCTCCATGGACCAATAGACGGTTTTAAGGCTGCTGTCACTGGCATTACAGATTACACGCACTCATATATTACCTACCAACCTGGCAGCTTCAAGTTGCTACACGCGCCACAACTCCCCTTTCTGTTCTCAAGCCCTCAGGTCGCTAGCTTAGTGGTAGAAGAGTTATACCCCAAATATTTCAAAGAAGAGTTTGAAAGGATGGGCGTATATTTTGCCCACTGCGATTGCACGAGCCCCTACAACATCATTTCTAAGACACCTATTCGAAGCTTGGAAGACTTAAATGGAATAAAAATCCGTGCAACTGGGGGCATTACATCAGAGATCTTTCGAGAGCTTGGTGCGGTACCTGTTTCAATTGCTGCAGCAGAAACCTACCCCGCATTTCAACGAGGAGTTATAGATGCTGTATCGCTTTCCGCATCAGATATTGTTGCTTATAGACTTCAAGAAATAGGCCTCTATTACACACGAGTCGATATAAATATTCTTGTCTTACACTACTGTCTCAACCGACGCAGTTTTGATGCCCTACCACAAGACCTCAGAATAGCGTTCTACCAATTACTGCGTATAAGAAGTCAATTTACGGCGCAGAACGTCTACAGTGGTTCTGGGCATGAACATGCATTTGAGACGCTCAAAGAAGCGGGTGTAGAAGTATTCGAATTAGAAGAAGAGGAGCTTAATCGTTGGCGAGAAAAAGTCGCTCCATTAAAAGAGCGTTACATTGCACAACAGGAAGCTGCGGGTTTGCCAGCACGGGCTGTTGTAAACGATCTTGAATCATTGGCGGCAGAATATGCATCGCTATCGAATATTCAGATTAACGATCGCATCATAAACTCGCCAACTCAGGGAATCATCAACCTATGATCAGCTGCTCCCTTGATCGCTGGTCTAAGAAAGCATCTCAATGGCTTTATAACTTTGGTGTCTACGGTTCACTGCCTGCACTATTATTACTTGTCACGCTAGAGGTCGTATTACGATACGCCTTCAATGCACCCCTACAGTGGAGCCGAGATGCCAATGGTCTATTGTTGCTAATGACTCTTTTCTCAGCGTTACCACATGCATGGGATCGTGGGTTCCATATCCGAATGGAAGTCATTTACACGCGATTTTCACCTGAGTGGCGAAGCCTAGCAGACGTCTTATCTGGTTTAGCTAGCTTAGCTTTTGTCTTTCTATTAACTATTCAAGCTTTTCTGTTTTCTCGTTACATGTTTTTGACCACTGAGACGGGTGAAGATTTAAACGTGCAATTGTGGCCTTTTATGGTCTTTATCGGGCTGTGCGGAATTATTTTCTCCATACGAATTCTACTAAACCCCTTTGCTGACTCAACTGACGAACTCGACGACCCCAGCCCATGGATTTAATCTTAATAGGAATTCTGGGCGTTGTTTTCCTGCTTACACTACTAGCTTTCGGTGTGCCTATTGCATTCGCAATGGCATTTACCGGAGTGCTTGGGCTGTGGGTTATAGAAGGGCCATTGCCTACTATGGCTCATGCTGCGTTGATCCCATGGGAACATGGACGTGACTTTATCTTCGTTGCAGTGCCATTGTTCGTACTGATGGGACAACTTTTCTATCATGCAGGACTCGCGAGCGACCTATATGAGGGACTACAAAAATGGGTCGGCCGTGTGCCGGGGGGCATGGCGATAGCTTCAGTATTAGCCTGCGGAGGGTTTGGAGCTGTAACCGGATCAAGTATAGCGACCGTAGCCACCATGGGCACGATTGTCATGCCAGAAATGCGCCGTTTTAAATATGATGCTCGTCTTGCCACCGGAGCATTGGCAGCATCCGGCACACTCGGAATTTTGATTCCTCCTAGTCTGATTTTTATTTTTTATGGTGTCATGACAGAAACATCAATTGGTGCACTATTTATTGCCGGCATAATTCCAGGTGTAATCACCGCGCTAATGTTTTCATCTATCATCCTTATGCGCTGCATATTAAATCCTGCCCTCGGTCCAAAAGGCCCTCCTGCAAGTTGGCGTGAACGTATGACTGCGGTCGGTCGTTTAGGTCCAGTAACAACATTATTTATCTTGATAATTGGCGGTATCTACGCGGGAATTTTTACTCCAACAGAAGCAGCTGGTGTAGGTTGCGCAGGTGTTTTAATTACTGCTTTTCTACAGAGAAAGCTCAGCTGGAAAGCGATGGGAAACGCGCTTAAAGGTACAACACTAATTAGCGCCATGATATTTTCCATCATTGTTGGTGGATACATGATGGCGCGATTTCTTGCGGTAACGGGACTTACCAACGCACTAGTGGATATTATCATCTCGGCAGAACTTGGCCGCGTCGGCTTTCTCATTTTGTTGATAGTTCTCTACTTTATTCTGGGTGCCATGTTGGATGTATTTGGCATGTTAGTCCTGACTATCCCTTTCATCCTTCCAGTTGTCATCGAGCTTGGTATTGACCCCGTTTGGTTCGGCGTTTTTATCGTAATCATGGCTGAGTTAGCGCTCATTACGCCACCCATTGGGGCAAATGTCTTTGTGATGCGCAGGGTCGCGCCAGACGTTCCAATGGAAGAAATATTTAAGGGGGTTTTCCCATTTGTCATTGGAGAACTGGTAGTACTGGCGCTTCTTATTATGTTTCCAGATCTAGCACTATGGCTTGTCAAGAGTATGGGATAACAAAACACCAACCACTAGCTAACGCCTGATTTCAAGTGAGTCAATTCATATTTACCAATCCAGCTTGATTAAGCTGACACCGGGATTTTATGCATCGGGAAGCGCACATTCAAAGCGTTTGATTTCCTCTCCAGGATTCCAAAACCACATTCCCCTGAGAGTCCCCGGTTCTGTAAAAGTATCAGAATCTGTCAATACAACTTCATACCGAAGCTCATCTTCATTGTCATTAAGGATAAATTTCTCAATAATTTCTATGTTCTCAGTCTGAGGTGTCCCAATGTCGTCAAAGAAAGGCTCATTTATTCTTACAGTAGTTACTACAAGTGTATTGTTCTCCCAGCGTCCAACAGAGTATCCATAGGAAGAAGTAGCGATGGGCTGATTATCCCTGGAAGCATCTACATTCATGTGAATAGTTCGGACACCATCCCACTCCTCAAGTCGCAGAATAATTTCATCCCCGTTCTCCACAAACTCAATAGGATAGGGATTGTTCATCATGGCAGGCATCCCAGGTGGGATGCATTGGAGAGCAGGATCGTCCCTAAGTGGATCAAAAGCTTCCCTCGCTTCAATCGCGGATTCTATAAATGGCAAGTTAGATACTAGGCCCGTACCAGTTCGACTCCAAACACGGTAAATACCTTGGGCTTCAAGTGATCCCCTTTCCTGAGCAGCTTCAGAAATTGGAGAGAGTCCGATTTTCTTTCCAATCTGTGCAGCTCGCTGGGGCCATAAAGGCACTTCAGTTCCATTCGTCAAAATCATTGTGTACGCAGCCATCTTATTAAGTCCGCTTCTCGAGAGAGCCCCAAAGAGTGAAATATGATCTCCAATAGAGACTATGTCACGAGATATACCTATCCTTTGAAGTGCGTTGGTTGAGCCAGATTCGGCTTCCCAAACTTGTCGCTCCCCATTAACGAGAGTTCGTTCTATTGTTAATACGATGTGAGGGTTTCGCCAAAATACACGCGTAACTTCGCCCTCAATATATTCAAGATTTTCAGTATCATAAGCAACAGTCACTGCGTGATGAGCAAATACTATGCTAGAAAAAGCAAGTGTCAGACTTAGAATAATAAAACGAAATACTAGCTCTGCCATAACAGTACAGATATAAAATCTATATTCCTTCGGTTTTAAAAAAACATATGTACTGATGTCTTAAGCTCTCGGCACAGCCGCAGTAACGTCATACATGATTTTAGCTCCCGCCTCTGGCAATTCATCAACGCCTAAGGTCGTACTACAGGGATTCCAGTCTCCCAAATACTCCGCTCTAATATCATTAGCGGGAGTTTCGGTGTAAAACCTCACAATTTTTATCACCTCACGCCAAGTAATGCCCGCCTCGTCAAGTACTCCCTGAATATTGTCTAAGGTCATTCTGGCTTGCTGATCAAGGTCATCAGGGAACTCGAAGGGATCCTCAGGAGACAAATCCAGAGGGCGGGCGGTAACGCCAGATAAAAACAGGAGATCCATGTCTGAACTAATACGAAGACCGGCAGCAAAGCTAGTCTTAATGACGTTTCTTGTGTTGACTACTTCTATTGGCATGATCGTTATCCTTGGTATTATTTTGAGTAACTCACACTTTGCGTGGAATGACAGCAATGAGTTCCATTTCTAAACGCGTGGGAACAGAACTTAGATTTCTGATTTTCATGGCGGTCATCGCAGGCCACCATTCCCAGAAATCGAAATACTCGGCCATCACTTCCTCAATGGCATCGGATTCTGACAGATCAGTTTGAAAGCGATTAATTTTAACAACATCTTTCCAGGTAACCGATTGATCATCCAAGATTTCCTTGAAATTACGCATACACATATGTGTCTGTCCGCGAATATCTTCAGGCACGGTGATTTCATAGGGAACATGAGGATGTAAGTGGTAAAGATCTAGGGCCGTTGTACCTGAGAGAA
This sequence comes from Gammaproteobacteria bacterium, assembly GCA_963854365.1. GTDB lineage: Bacteria > Pseudomonadota > Gammaproteobacteria > Pseudomonadales > Pseudohongiellaceae > UBA9145. The sequence goes on along the minus strand of CAWKZI010000084.1, from coordinate 2,717 downwards.
AAAGCAAATCCATGTCAGCATCCGCGCGCACATATGTTCCACGGGGCACCCGAGCAGATCGATTGCCCTGAGCATTTATTGATAATGGAAATGAAAAAAGACTTGCTCCAGCTGCTGCCGTCAACCCAGCAGATGAAGTGACGAGAAAATCTCGCCTATTAAGTAGGTCTTGCATAAGATGCTCCCCGTTTTTTAGTTTGTTGCGAAATCTTCAACAACATCAATCATTATTCTCACACCTTGATTAAACGCATCGATACCAATTCGTTCATTATTGCCGTGCACACCAACCGATTGTTCTGCAGTTCTAATCACTGGAATAAATCCGTAACTTGCAATACCGATATCCCGAAAAAAATGACTATCAGTAAACCCCCCCAACACTGAGGGTGTTATGCCAGCATTTGGATAATTTTCACGAATTTTTTGAGTTAAAAGACTGTAAAGAGGGGTATCAGAACTCGTTGATGCGGCACTAAACAGCATGATTTGTTCCACCTCGATTTGAGCATCGTTTATGCGCTGACGTATTCCTTCAAGGAACTCATCCGAATTCTGGTCTGGAAGGATTCGACAATCAAGTTCTGCGACTGCTGTCGCTGGAACAACATTAATTTTCTGACTTCCTGTCAGCATTGTAATAGAGCACGTATTTCGAATTAGAGAGTGAAGCGTAGGCTGCTCTGCCTGAAACTCCGCTAAGAATTCTGGATCCAGAATAGCCTCATCAATATTTCTTAGCGGTTCCTGCCACTTAGCGTCTACATAGCTCGAAATGCCATGAAACATTTCCCGAACAGGACCAAGCACACGAGGTTCGAAAGGTGTCTCATGAATTCGTTGTAAAGCAGCTATCAGACGCGTCGTTGCATAATTTGGCAGGGGCCGAGAACCATGTCCCGGTTGATCCGTAGCTGTTAACCTCAGCCAAGAAGGACGTTTCTGGGCGACCTCGATCTGGAACCATGTATGTCCGTCATCGGTTTCAGTACCTCGACCACCTTCATTCAAGACAAAACCAACATCCTCAAATACATCAAGTCGGTTCTCCACCATCCAACCGGCACCAAAGAACCCACCAGCTTCCTCATCTGCGGTTGCCATGAAAATGACATCGCGATTCAACGATGCTCCACTTTCGTAAAGAGCCAAAAATGCTTCAAGATGCATTATTCCAAGAGACTTGGTATCCAATGTTCCTCGTCCAAATAACTCCCCATCTATCTCAATAGCTTGCAGGGGGTCTGTGTCCCACATCTCTGGAGTTGCCGGTACAACATCAATATGGTGCAGCAGAACTACACCTGGCTCATTCCCACCCTCCAATCGAGCCCAGATATTGCCGCGTCCCGGTGCCGATTCAGCCGTCTCATAAGGAATGCCCGTTTCGTCAAAAATAGTTGCAAAAAATTCCACACCTCGAGTCTCATTGCCTGGAGGGTTAGTCGTATCTATCTCAATGTAGGTTTCAAGTCGCTCAAGCGGTGTTGTTTGAGCATAAAGCGGGCTTGTGAGGATGATGGACAAACAAACACAAAGAGCGCGAATATGTATAGGCATCAATTTTCTCCTTATCTAGAGACAATTCTACTGTTGTTGGCAACAAAAAGAAGCTAACTCTCAACCGTTTTTCCTATAAACCAAATCGCCCATGCAGATTGGGCAATTTTAATCAGCACTTAATCTCAAATAACTTTACAAAAAAGATATTTAAAATATACTGTATATAAATACAGTATTATATCTATGAAAGTAAACTATATCGAACAAACACTTGAGGAAAATTTACCGGCAATATTTGTGCCTTATTTTCTTGAAACGGTCCATGCCGGATTCCCCAGCCCGGCCAGTGACTATATTGAAAGCCCCATCGATCTTAATAAACATCTTATTAAAAACGGAGCAGCAACTTTTTTAGTAAGAGCTCAAGGTCAATCTATGGTTGGATCTGGAATAATAGATCAAGCAGTCCTTATCGTCGATCGCAGCATTAAGCCAACTCATAACAGCATAGTGATTGCTTCTATAGACGGAGAGTTTGTATGTAAGAGACTTAAACTCAAGCCAGAAATTTGCTTAGTGCCAGACAACCCTGACTATTCTCCTATCTTTATTAACGATGACCAAGATTTAGAAATAGTAGGTACAGTCACTGCTGCAATTAATAAATTTTAATGGCGCTAGCGCTGGTAGATTGTGAAAATTTTTACGCGTCCTGCGAAAGGATTTTTCGTCCTGATCTAAAAACTACACCTTTAGTTGTGCTTTCTAATAACGATGGATGTGTTATTGCCAGAAGCACTGAAGCAAAAAAAATGGGTATTGGTATGGGCGTGCCCTGGTTCAAAGTCAAAGATTCCTTTCTTGCCCAAGGCGGCAAAGTGTTTTCATCCAATTTCACTTTATATGGCGATATGTCGGCTAGAGTCATGAATATTCTCGAAGGCCTCATTCCCAAGGTAGAAATCTATAGTATTGATGAGGCTTTTTTAGGAATGGATGCTTTAGAACAACACTATGATTTATACGACTTTGGTTGTCATATAAGAAACTTAGTAAAGCAATGGACTGGAGTGCCCGTTCGTATTGGTATAGCACCGACCAAAACATTAACCAAAATAGCAATCAATGAAGTGAAGCGACTCAATATTCCAACTAAGGTTCATCGACTTGCGACTAAAAAAGACATCAGAAATGCACTAAAAAATACTCCAGTT
>CAWKZI010000083.1:0-8198 GCA_963854365.1 Gammaproteobacteria bacterium | reverse complement strand
TTATTCTTACAAGATGCGGGGAAGCAACGGATACAGTCTCGCTTGCTGATTCGTATATGGCTGATCCTGAAGCGGTTAAGCGAGGTAGGTTGCTATTCGTAGGCACGTGCGCTGGCTATTGTCATAAATTGACACCCGAGAGAGTTGATGCCTTATACTTGTTCGACTGTGAGTGGAAACATGGTAGTAGCGATCAAGCAATTTTTAATACTGTTACCACTGGGGTGCCAAATACAAGAATGCTTGGGTTCGGCACTAACTTTCCGGAAGGTGAAAATGATCTTTGGAAGATAATAGCCTTCATACGAACTAACAGCCCACAATGCGCCTAGTTTATTGTCATAACGACGAGCCTCGCGCGAATTTTAATCAAATTATAGAACAAAGACTTAGTGATTTAATTAAGCGAATTAGCTAGATTGCTAATATTAGGTTCCAATAAGGGGAAATCCATGAAAGCCAAAGAGTCAAAGTTTGAGTTTCTAAAATTAACGCTCGGCGTGTTTGCGATAATTTTACTTGTAAGTTGTGGTGCTGAAGATGATTTAGGTATCACCATAAACGAGAGTGATTCTGGTCTATTTGACCCCAATTTAGTGGGCGAAGCACTGACAATTACTACTACTCATTGGCTTAACACTAGGTCAATAGGTGATGGCTCCGGCCCAGTCACAACAGAATTATTGTCTGAACCTCAAAGTGCCAATGCTGGCAATTGGCTGCAATATGGTGGCGACTATAGCAACCAAAGGCATAGCCCCATCACAGAACTCTCTCCTGACAATATCGATGATCTGAACTTTTCCTGGGGTTTCCCTACTGGGACAAGTGGGCAATTTGCTATGTCGCCCTTGATTTATGATGGAATTATGTACGTGACCTCATCTTATAATCGACTCTTCGCTCTCGATGCTCGTACTGGAGAAATGTATTGGCGATACGATCATCCTCAACCTGAGGACCTAAGAATCTGCTGCGGTCCTGCGAATAGAGGCGCGGCTATTCATGGTAACAAAATCTTGATGGCAACCTTGGATGCAAAAATCCTAGCTTTTGACCGAATCTCAGGCGAGAAACTTTGGGAAAATGAAATAATTGAATATGAGCGCGGATTTAGTGCAACATCCGCGCCTTTAATTGTTAAAAATCTAGCAGTCATAGGTGTAGGCGGTGGTGAATTTGGTGTCAGGGGATTCTTTGATGCTTATGATGTGGATACTGGTGAACGCGTATGGCGTCATTACACTGTCCCGGCGGAAGGTGAGCCAGGGTATGAGTCATGGTCTGGTAATTCATATGAAACTGGAGGGGCGCCTGCTTGGACTATAGGAACCTACGATCCAGAGCTGGACCTTCTATATTGGACGACTGGTAACCCGGCGCCAGACTGGAATGGAGACGCTCGTCTCGGCGACAACCTATTCTCAGACAGTGTACTCGCTTTAAATCCCGACACCGGGGAACGCGAATGGTATTTCCAATTCACCCCTCATGACGTCTGGGACTATGACGGGAATACTCATCTCTTTCAGGTCGATATGGAACATGATAATGAAACTATAAAGGCGATTGTTCAGGCTAACCGCAATGGTTTTTTCTATGCTGTAAACAGAGAAAATGGTGAATTTATTCGTGCTACGAGTTATATGGAACAGCTGAATTGGGCGGATTCTATGGAGCCGAATGGCAGGCCTGTTATCAACCCTGCGGCGATGCCGTCAGAAGAGCCTACGATGAGAGTGTGCCCAGGTGCCTTGGGAGGCATGAACGGTTCTGTATCAGGCTCAGTGAATGAGTCATTAGGCTTAGCCTTTATCCCTGTGATAGAAAGCTGTGAGCTTATGCAGAAAGGCATAAGCATGTATGTAGAAGGCCAAATGTTCACCGGCGGCCTCCCAACCCCCACAGATGTAGACTTAGATGAGACCGGCGACGCTTCGTCTTACGGCCATATTACTGCCATGGACTACCAAACAGGTGAGGTGAGATGGCGATATTATGATCCCCAGCCAATGATGGCCGGTACGCTAAGCACTGAAGGTGGGCTAGTTTTTACCGGGAGTCAAACTGGGCACGCTATCGCTTTGGACGCTAATACTGGCGAAGAATTATGGCGGTTTAAACTAGGTGGGGGAATAAGAAGTCAACCAGTCGCCTATCAATTAGACGGTGAAACATACGTGGCTATAGGCTCTGGCAATTTCCAAGGAATAGCTGGGTTCTCTGTTGCAGATGTGGCAATTCCCGAAGGTGGACAGCTTTTTGTATTCAAGCTAGATAAGTAACTCGCGTCTATTAAAAGTGATTAGCGATTCAGCCACATAAGTGAATGTTGTGAGGAATAAAATGAAAAAATCTTTAAATACCTTTCTGGCGGGCTTGATGCTCCTGAGCTTGGCTTCTTGCGGCCTCTCTGCTCCTCAAACCACTTGGATCGATGTCCGCTCTGCTGAGGAATATCAAGAAGACCATATCGCGGATACTCCAAATATCCCGCACACCGAGATTGTGTCTCAGATCGAGAGTCTTAATTTGAGCAAGAATGCTCCGATTAAACTGTATTGCCGAAGCGGAGTGCGGGCGGGCATAGCGCTAACGGCCTTGGAAGAGCTTGGCTATACCAATGTTGAGAATGTTGGTGGTATCGGAGATGCAAGAGAGAGGCTCGCCTCTGGAAATTAGAATTGCTCATCATGTGTAGTCAATAATTCAAATTGCTCCAGTAAAAAGCTTGCATTAGTTGGTTTTTGTTGGAGTGTTACGGTATCTATCCCTCGGTCTTAGTTCTCGACAGACATACCTATTTGTTGAACTTAAGGTAAGCCCGTTTGTATCTTGTCCTGGGGTATAGGACATCAGAAACCAATCCTTCAATATCGTTAATCTGCTGATGGAAATGTTTCAGCTAATGGTTCTTTGCCAGAATATTTTGCTCCTAAGTTTCTTTGTGCGGCTCAGGAAAATTAAAATTTCTTAAGCGATGATCATCAGTGCTGACGCATTAGCCTTATTGATACTATGTATTAATTCACTGGTTTTTTAGTTCGTTGTCGAAAAATACCGTAGAACAAACTTTATGGAATGTAGAAAGAAGATGGATATAAAATATAAGAAAGTCATTCTAACCATTAGGGTTCTCATATGTTGGTTATATTTTTATTCCAGTGGTGCGTTTAGTGACCCTGTTTGGGAAATTATTGATGAATCTCAAGATGAAGAATTTTTAAATTCTATCGATATGCCTTTAGGTTTATTGATCACAAACCATTTCCCCAGATGGTGCAGTAATAGATTAAATGATATGGAGACAGAGATGTTTTCCATTCTGGCGCCAATAAAGAGTAGGCAAAGCAATAACTATTGGGTTAATTTCTTCTAATTTCTTACCCAGTAGGTAGCGTAAACATAAGTTATAATATCGTCAATCCTATCGCCGTCGATCAAGTTGTAGCCGATAGATGTGTCATCATTTATCCAAAATTCAATATTCTGTTGTTTAAATCCAACCAATATTTCTTCACGCATTTCTCTATTGCGCATATTAAATCTAGCTACTGTAATTGGGTCCAAGGCAATTGATTCGCTGGGGTTAATAGGCTCTTCTTTGCCATCGCAAGCAATTAAGAAAGTACTAATAATAATCGCTGGTAAAACTCTCATAGGGAACTACTCTTATTGAGCCGACGGCCTTATCAAGGAGCTAGACTTGACCTTGCCTGGGTTCCCCAATGCCCAGCAACCTTGGTAATGATGTAAAGTGAATCGTAAGTCGCGAGTACTTCATTATCATTGTTAAAACGAGCAAATTTTGTGGCGATATGAACTTTACTCTCAGAGACAAGAATCACATCGCGAGTTAACCAATGCGAATGATCCCATCCGGAGTGGGGCAAGCTCTCGAAAGCAAGAGTTTTTGCAAACTCTTCGGCACTGTCCCAGACTGTGACTGTGCCGCTTGCAAAACGAACATGGGGATAATTGAGCGATGCCGCCCCAAGCTTGAGGGTCTCTCGCATTGACGCCAATCATGAAATCATCCATTGCCGCCATCGCACCAGCAATAGCTTGTTGCTGTATTTCCGAGTCCTGAGCCATGGCAGGAAGACAAGCGAAAGTTAGGCTACAAAAAATCAATAAGGTAGGTATATAGCGATTAGTCACAGTTATGCCTCTGAAGCTAGTTGAGTTGAGGCAGAATAGCAGATTATTTTGTTAAATAAGAATAGCGATAGTAATGCTTTAGGCTCTTTTATGTGGACTTACCAAGTACTTTTCACCTGTAGCTTGTTTTGCATAAGCTTTAATGGTCTCCGGTTGCAGCATTTCTTCAAAAGATATCTCTTGAGTATAGTGACTAGCAAAAGTTGTTTTAATTTCTTTAGTTACTCGTTCACGCATCTGTTGAAATTTTGTCGTTCCAAATTTCCCTATCATTGGAGTTAAAAGCCATCCTCCTAGGCCCCACTGCATACCAAATGATCTGTTAAGAATTGTAGGCGATTGATCTAATCCGCCGTAAATATAAACCTGTTTATAGGTATCTGAGCCATACCGGCTATATTCTTTAGCAGTTTTGTTTGCCGATATTTCCATTGCTGTAAGTATCTGGCCAGCTAGCTTGCCGTCATTTCCTCCGCCAGTCGCATCAAATCCTAGTGTGGCGCCAGTAGCTACTAGGGCATCGACCAGTCTTTCCATGAAGTCTGGTTCTCCAGTATTACAAACATGCTCTGCACCAAGGTTCTTAAGAATTTCTACTTGTTCAGGTTTCCTAACGATATTTACTAGAGGAACGGAGTCATCTTTGCAGATTTTTACAAGCATTCTTCCGAGGTTTGAAGCGGCAGCTGTATGGACTATAGCGCTGTGGTTCTCGAGGTGCATGGTTTCAACGAACCCCAAGGCTGTTAATGGATTTACAAATGAGGATGCAGCTTCAGACGGCGATGTATTGTTATCCATCACCAAACAGCTGGTTGCTGGAACACATCTGTATTGGGAGTACATAGCTCCGCCAGCGACACCAACAACCTTCCCTATAAGCTCTTTTGTATTAGTGCCTGCATCTTCAATCACTCCACCACCTTCATTACCTACTTTCATAGATTGGCCGATTCTTGGAGTCATCGCTTTCATCAAGCCTTCATGGATTTTTATTTTTGTTACCGTATCGTCACCTGAGCCCGACACACTGAGGCTATCAAGATTAGCGGCAAAACTTATAAGGAGTCCTAAATCTGAAGGGTTAATAGGAGACGCTTCTACTCGGATTAAAACTTCATTCTCTGCAGGTGTTGGTCTTTCTATGGTAGCGATAGATATTTCTATATTGCCTTCATTGGTTACAGTGGATCTTATTTCTTTTGAAGTTTGCACTGGCTTTTATCTCTCTCAATTAGTAAACAAGGATATATTTTGTATTCAATTTGAATAATACTATATACATACTATTTTGGACGAACGGTTAGTTAATTTTTCTAGATTTCCCGATGAAATGTTGAATGGCATAGTTTATAGTTGTGATTAGCTGATTACTTGAGGGAAGAAGAATGAAGCTCTTATACTTTAAATCCCTGTTATTCACTTTTGGTTTGTCAGTTTCTAGCCTCTTGTTCGCTGCTGCAAACCAAACTCCACGGCTACAAGCTGACATCACCTTTGTCGTAGCCGGTAAGACTGGAAATTTCAGACAATCCAATGGTGGCAAGGTCTTAGCCCTAAACTATCATTTTTTTGCTGAAATATTTATCCAGGACAACGGGAAAATAAAACAAGCAGCGTTGTTAACTCCTGGCCAGCTTTCTGAAGCCATTGCGTTTTCAGATAGCGGCTATGCTCTTGAGATGCATGGCGGAAGATATCCCAGTGAAATTGAACTTGAGCAACACTATCCGGATGGTAATTATATTTTCCGCTATGACACCCCTTCAACCGGTCTAATAGAACAGCCAATTGCGCTGGTTAATTCTTCAGCAGACGAATCACGTTTGCCTAATGCGCCTCGTATTATTTTATTTCAGAATGGTGAGCCTATTGCACCGCGCTTCATTCAAGCAGATTTGCCGCTTACGGTGACCTGGAGCACTTTTAGGCAAGGCAATCAGGACCCCCTAGGAATCGTTAATGATCTGGTGTTTGTCATTATGGGTGACTGTCAGGGTAAGCGGATTTCACATAGCGGTCGGCCTTTTGAAAACACCGCCTATCTCGATTATTCAGCAGAAGAATTCATTATCCCGGCTGAACACCTGCTACCTGAGAATGCTTATCAGTTGTCTGTGGAACATGCGATTGTAGATACTTCTATTACTAAAGGTGTGCCAGGGCTTGCCACCTTTGCCACTACAACCTTCCTGGATATTATGACCTTAGGAAGCGAAACTGGAGCGGCTGCTTGCCCCGAAATACTCAAAGATTTTGATGCGGGGCAGACTGATTTACGGCAATCTCATTAAAGCAATCTTATCCATTTCGCCTTCTCATGCCTGAGATAAGAGAAGCGCTCCAGCGTGAGAAGGAAAAGAAATGAAATAGTTCTACCGGCATGTTAGGGCGCGCGGCTTTTACTCCATGGAGAACAATATCGATTTCTATAATCGCGCCCTTGAGTTCTTGAAAGGGCAATTAGAATAGGAAGGTTTACTAGAAATTAGGATCGTAGCTTGTGAGTGGAAAAGAATTATGGAGCCAAATTTTGATGCACTACAATTAATAGCTGAGCTAGCCTTAGGTATAGTAGGCTTTTCAGCAATATTAATCGGTTTAAGTAGAAGTTCTGATGGATTTAGTGCTCCAGATAATTTTCGCATCCAGCTTTTAACTTATTCTGCTTTTGGAGCAATGTTTGGCTCTATTTTGCCGTTTGCTATCTTTAGTGATCAAAATTTAGAATTAGCTTGGGCAATTAGTTGTTGGATTATCTGTCTTTATTCAGTCGTAGGTTTATTAGTATTTCCTAAAAGGATGCTTTTGCTGAGAAAGCAAGGACATAAAGAGATATTCCCTATTAAGCTTTATTTTTTTCAAACGGGGATACTTTCAACAATATTTATTCTCTCTGGATTGATGATAACCAAATATTTAACTGAACTTACAAATATATATATTGTTTGTTTAATCTTATTCTTATTGCAAAGCACGGTAGCATTCATAAGAACAATGTTTGTGAGGGTAAATTAAGTAGCTATTGAGTGATAATGAACGAGATCATTTAGATTGCTCAAATTAATATAAATTAAACCTAATGATCTTCTGATGCTTATGCAGATATACAGATGAAGGCATGATAGGAAAAATTAATAATCGTTAGTCATACTGGAGACTAAGTATGACAAAAAAAGGACTCTCCGTTTCATGAAAACACTTACCATCAAAGAAATTCTGCCTTATCCTTTAACAGAAGTTTGGGCCATATTTTCCGACGTAACCCGCTGTGATTGGGTGCCAGCTGTCGAATCAATAAGCGAACATGACGGAGTTCGTTCTTTTGCTATGGAAGGTATTGGCGAAGTGCAAGAAAAGATTCTGACTTTGGATCACGAAAATTATTGTCTGCAGTATTCAGCGATCAAAACCCCAACGCAATTAGAACATCACTTAGCAACGATAAAACTCTCTAGTGTTTTATCCGCTGCTGGGGAGAGTTGTGATTTTACTTGGACTACGGAAATTGCACCGGACCAATTCGCGGAAGCTATCGAACACGGCATGGCAGTTTCTTTTGCAGGATTAAAATCGGTTCTAGCTGGCTGAATAACTCTTTTGTCTAGCTAAAACACATTATCTAGAGAACATCGGGCCATTTTATGAGTAAGATATTATTAAGTATTATTGTTTTAACTTTTTGCGGATCATGCAGTGACTCAGATCTGAAAACGCAGACAGGGCTGGAGGCTATTAGTCCAGTCGCAGATATAAATATTCGCGAATCAGAATACAATTTTGAGCGTAATGCGTATTTTGGTGATGTACATGTTCATTCTATGTATTCATATGACGCGTTTATTTTTGGAGGTATTGCCTCTCCAAATGAGGCTTATGAATTTGCAAAGGGTGGTTCTGTCCGACACCCAGCTGGGTTTGACATGCAACTAGATTCTCCTATGGACTTCTATGCAGTCAGTGATCACGCCTATTATTTAGGGATAATTAAGGAAATGGCATCGGGTGATTCTGACCTTAGCCAGCACCCCGTTGCG
>CAWKZI010000082.1:0-8225 GCA_963854365.1 Gammaproteobacteria bacterium | reverse complement strand
AACACACAGTTAAGCGCCTCGACTCGTCTAAGGATACGAATAAATTCGGCAGGGCTTTGAGTAGTCATGGCCTGCTGAACCTCCTGCCATACTCTCTCTTTGACTAGAGTGGCAAGTTCATTGCTTGCTGCGATTTTACGCATCAACTCCAGCGTTTCGTCAGCAACTGTAAAGCCAAGATGAGCGAAGCGGGCCGCGAATTTCGCAACGCGAAGCACGCGTAAAGGATCTTCCTGAAAAGCTGAAGATACATGGCGTAAGACTCGAGATTGAAGATCAGCTTGACCACCATAGGGGTCAATCAGGTTGCCTGATTTAGTTTCTGCAATCGCATTGATCGTTAAGTCACGACGAAGCAAATCCTGTTCTAGTGTGACTTCTTCAGAAGTGTCGAATTCAAAACCGCCATGCCCTGAACTAATTTTCGTCTCAGTTCGGGCAAGAGCGTACTCGTGCTTAGTTTCAGGATGAAGGAAAACTGGAAAGCCTTTCCCTACCTGAGTGAAACCCAAATTGATTAGAATTTCGGGGCTACCACCGACTACTACCCAGTCCTTATCTTTAATCGGGAGATTCAATAATTTGTCACGGACAGCGCCGCCGACTAAATAAGTTTCCATCGTCTTAATCTTTTGACTAGTTTAGTTTCTGGAATGAGAAATTCTAAGCTGAGACAGAATACTTTTGTCGGTCTTCCAGTCTCAGCAGGGTTAGTTCGCGGCCCCACACATAACCAGTGTCAAGGGCATGAATCTTTTTCTTTCCGGTCGTGCCTTCAATCGCCGCCCAATGGCCAAATAGGATTGTAGCCTCCAGAGTAATTTTTTCATACTCATACCAAGGCTTGAAGCCACTGGGAGCAGCTTCTAACCCTTCCTTAATAGACAGTTGTAGTTGGCCTATTTCGTCACAGAAGCGTATGCGGGTGAGATAATTCGTGATTACCCGAAGACGATCAAGGCCTCGAAGTTTGTCATACCAAAGTGATGGTTGGTTTCCATACATGTGTCTTAGGAAGCTTCTATAATCATTGTTCTGTAAGGCATATTCTACTTCGGCCGCAAGATTCAGAGTTTTTTGTACAGACCAGTTAGGTGCAACTCCAGCATGGACCATTAAGAAATTGCGAATTCCTGCGTCCGTATCTAGGGATGCATAGTGAACCAGCGGTTTTTGTCTCAACCAATCACTTAGGCTTTGGCAGTCTTTAGCTTTTAGCAGCTTGCTAAGAGTATCTTTGGTTTGTGGTGGCGCACAACCTTCATTAATGGCTATAAAATGCAGATCATGATTGCCTAGAACGATTTCCGTGGCATCGTCGATGTCTTGAAGAAATCGCAGAGTGCCAAGTGAATCAGGACCACGATTAATCAAATCTCCAACGCACCAAAGTTTGTCCCTCGTGGGAGAAAAGCCAACTGATTTAAGCAACTTCCGCAGTGCTCGGTAGCAACCTTGAATATCACCGATGACGTAAGTGCTCATTTGTTTGTTCAGTGAACCTTGTGGGGTAATGAGAGCAGGAAGGGTGGAATTTTCGCGATGAATTTTTCTCCGGCTGAAGTCTGCATTTCATAGCCGCCGAGCATGGTGCCAAATTCGGTTTCGATAACAGCACCGCTGGTATAATGAAAGGTTTGGCCAGGGCTAATTTCCGGTTGTTGCCCAATGACTCCTTTACCTCGAACTTCCTCTACTTTTTCATTGTCATCGGTGATCTTCCAATGACGATTTAGGAGTTTAACGGTTTCCTCTCCTAGATTGCTGATATGGACGGTGTAGGCAAAAGCATAGCGATCTGCCTGTGGGTCAGAGTGATCTTTTAAGTATTGAGTCAGTACTCGAACTTTTATTTTTTCTTCATGTTTCATAGTTTAAGCTTTTCAATTTTTCATCGATGTTCTTCAGTATATTGGTCGCTGATTGCCACATAGTCAGCAAGGCTCAAAACCTCTGGTCGCAAGCTGACATCTAACGGTAAATTGTCCAAGAGATCAACAGGCATGATGGCTTTGAGGCTGTTTTTCAAAGTCTTGCGTCGTTGATTGAAAGCGGTTCGAATTACTGTTTTTAAGTCTTCTATATTAGCCGCCTGAAATGGGAGAACAATATGGGGGCTTAAACTGACTATGGCAGAGCTTACTTTTGGTTTTGGTACAAAAGCGGCAGATGGCACGTTAAATCTATGCTGAATATCGCAGTAGTATTGCAGCATTAAACTCAGTCGCCCATAGTTTTTATCACCTGCACTGGCTGACATTCTCTGCACTACTTCCAGCTGCAGCATGAAAGTCATATCTTTTATAAGTTCATGGTTTTTTAGTAAATGAAACATAACTGGAGTGGAGATATTATATGGAAGGTTTCCGACTATCCTTAGAGAGCTTTTTTTATCAGTTAGCTCTGCGAGATCTAACTTCAAAACATTCTCTTGCCGGATACAGACTTTATCGTTTTTGGCGAACCGAGTTTCTAGATGCATAGCTAGATCACGATCTAGTTCTATGCAGTCGAGTTTCATTGATGCGGCAGCAAGTTGGTCAGTAAGCGCTCCGGAGCCGGGGCCTATTTCAACGATATGGTCGGTCTCTTGTGGTCCGATGGTATGGATTATTCGATCGATTACTTTCTGGTCCTGAAGAAAATTTTGGCCAAACCGTTTCCGAGCGCGATGTTGGCTGCCATCATCCAAAGAAATTCTATTTGAATTACTTTTCATCGTGGGCCCCAATGTTTGGACATTTCCAGCGCAGTGGCAATCGCGTTATACATGCTGCCGGTATTTACCTTACCGGAGCCGGCCAGGTCTAAAGCAGTTCCATGATCAACAGAGGTCCGAATAATTGGTAGCCCTAGAGTGATATTGCTGGAATTGCCAAATCCTTTATATTTTAGAACCGGCAAGCCCTGATCATGAAACATTGATAATACAGCATCTGCGTCGGCTAAATATTTCTCGGTAAACAAAGTATCAGCGGGAAGCGGACCCACGACATTTATTCCTTCCAGACGTTTCTCTGCGAGCACAGGCTCGATGATTTCAATTTCTTCTCGCCCTAGATAGCCGTTTTCACCGGCATGAGGGTTTAGTCCACAGACTAATATTTTTGGATTGCTTAAACCAAATTTCTGCCGCAGATCCGTACTCAGAATTGTAATGATGTCACCTAATAACTCTTTGCTTATCGCTCCCGAAACCTCTGCTAGAGGAAGGTGTGTGGTAACTAAGGCAACTCGTAATCCCTCTGTTGCCAGCATCATTACTGTGAGACTTTCATGAAAATGTTCAGCTAGAAATTCTGTGTGCCCAGTAAATTCTATCCCTGCATCATTGATTACACTTTTTTGCACCGGTCCAGTTACTAAAGCACTAAATTCACCTACCAGTACTTTATCTGCGGCATGTCGCAAGGTATCCAATACGTAATCAGCATTCTTAACATTAAGAGAGCCCGGAATAACCGGAGTACGGAGAGTCACAGGATCGATAGAAAGCTCGCTGACAGAAGTTGGGCTCGCTTCTTTCAATCTATCAAATGGTTTGAGTTTTAGAGGAAGGCGCAGCTGGAGAGCCCTCTCCATTAGCAGGGAAGGGTCTGCTATAACAACTAATTCACAGTTTGCCGGAGGACGTTGGGCGATTTCTATACAGAGGTCGGGTCCAATGCCGGCAGGTTCTCCAGGTGTGATAGCTATTCGATTGGTCACGGAAGCCCATTATTCGACAAATTCGACGAATGCTTCTTCTCGAATTTCGATTATCCAGTTTTGGAGTTCTAGATCAAACTTACGTTCACGCAATGCGTTTTCAGCTTGCTGTCGTGAGTATTCTTGACTGAGATCGGTTACTCGACGGTCAATTACTTCAGCGATATGCCAGCCAGTGGATGACTCAAAGGGTTCGCTTAGCACGCCGACTTCAAGCTGATCGATGACAACTTCCATTTCTTCAGGCATGCCACCTTTGTTGATGTAACCTAGGTCACCACCTGCAACAACTGAACTGAAGTCCTCAGAGTTTTGCCGCGCAAGTGGAGAAAATTCTTCACCAGCGAGAATTCTTTCTCGAAGTTCACCTATTTCTTTGATTGTATCTTCTTCGTTGCGAATCTCATTAGGCGTGAGCATGATATGGCGCATATGGGTTTGGTTCATCATCTGGTCGGAGCCGCCGCGTTTGCCGGCCAATCTAATAATATGAAAACCATTGCCTGCCTCAATTGGACCTTCAACACCACCAATTGCCATTCCTTTCACAATTTCTGAGAATATATTAGGAAGCTGATCTGCTTTGCGCCAGCCAAAATCAGTTCCGCTAATAACATGACGACCTTCTTGAGCGGCAGCTATTCGAGTTGCGAGAAACTCTTCCCCCTCTTCTAAGCGCGTGATTAATTCTGCGGAGTACCGTAATTTTTCTGCAACCACTTCGTCCCCATCGGTGGCGGATTTAGCTACCAATATATGGTCAACGAAAAAATCTGCTGCTAACACTTCTTTACCCATTTCTGAATTAAGAAAATTTTCAATTTCTTGGTCAGTGATAGCAATTCGGCTGTTTACTATACCTCGTTGAAGCTCTTGCAGAACCATTTGCTTCCGGACTTCTTCTCGTGTTTGCAAATAAACACCACTCTCTTGCATTAGAGTCACATATTCGTCGAACGACAAATTATTGTTGGTAGCCATATCTTGTAACACACGATTCACAGTGTCGTCATCGAAGCGGATGTTTACTCGATCCGCAAACTGCAATTGAAGATTTTCGATTATCAATGAATCCAGCAATTCCTGACGCAATTCATCAGCTGGTGGTAGTTCACGACTCTCTCTTATAGATATTTCTTGAGCGCCTCGAATTTTTGAATCAAGTTCACTTTGAAGGACTACATCTGCATCAACAATTGCGATTATTTTATCCAGCAGCACACGCTGAGCTCCAGCCAGATTACTCAGGCAGCTAATGAAAAAGCTAAGACCTAGCACTATAGCTCGCAAGCGAGATTTTCTGGTGTAGCTTTTGGTATTACGTGTAGTACTCATAATTCTGGTTCTCTAAACCCACTAATTCCGTCGCTTAGGAGGCTGCTGAGGCCGCCGCCGGTGAGATTTCCTAAGCCATTTAGAATAACTTGGACAAAAATCCCGCTATTCGGTTCGATATTAGGAAGAAACAATTCATCTTCGTCAACCCATTCCCGAGCAATAAGTCGAATTGTCGCACAACAGTTATTGTACTCGACACCGGCGAAGCTCTCCAGATTGCGGTCGTTACTGTGATCATAATTCCATCTAGCTAAAAGCTTCCAGTTAGCATTAATAGGCCACACGCCCGAGATATCTGTCTGCTTGATGCGAGAATCGATACCTGGCGGCATGATAAAGTTTGGTGAATCCAGAAGATTACGGTAACGATAAGAGATGTTAAACAAATGATCCGCATCCCCTTGATAGCGCAGTTGAAAGCTACCTTCCTGAACTTCTTGGGCGTCTTCATTCCATTGAGCATCAGTATTCAGGCGCCAGTTGTCACCGAAGGAATAGGCAAACTCTCCTGCCAATGCTGAGCGATTAGTGAGGGGCGAGTATTGAGGCAACCAGGTCTGGAGGGGATTATTAAGATTCACTAAACGATCTTCAAAATACTGAATTTGGCCGAGGCTAATCCTAGCTCGTTCTTTCCCTTGCGGATCGAAGATTCGACTGCTCAGAGCAAATGTTATTTGATCGGCGTCAGCGATTCTATCGCCGCCGCTGAAACGATCGTCACGAAAGAGCTGATTAAAACTAAAGCTGAGTTCCGAGGTATCGAATAGCGGTAAGCCACTCTGGTCTTCGAATTCACTAAATAAATAGAACAACCTAGGTTCCAAAGTTTGTGACCAGCCATTTCCTCGTGACATGTCTCGTTCGAACACTAGCCCAGCATCGGCGCTATAGACTCCAATGCCTACCTCTGGATCTTCTAATATCCCTAGAGCTTGGTTCGTTAACCTATAAGACATGTGTTTATATTTCGCCTTTGCTCGCAAAAACCAGCCCGGTGCTTCAGTCGACCAGCTTATCTCAGGCTCTAAATTTACTCGATCACCATTTATAAGAGCGCCATTTTCAAGTTGGGTGTTAGTGAGAAGAGCATCGTTTAAATCTCTATCGAATGATGTTACTTCTCCAGCCAAGCCCACACGCAAACCACCCAAGAGATGAGTGTCAGATTCAAAGTAAAACTGCGGTAGCCGATCGAAAGGTCGAGAAAGGTTGGATTCGGTTACGAAGGGGTCAATTATTTGAATTCGCTGGGCATTAAGACCTGCACGTAAATATTGTGAGTTGTAATTCAATCTTGCTTGGCGATTTAAGTGTGTGCGGCTGGTGACATTGAGCCCATTACTGCCTAGGTCGTAAAAATAATCTTCATCGCTTACTGCGTTGTAGTCAACGAAGCTAGTCCAGTTGCGACCTAAGGTGCCAGTATGTTCGAGCCCAACGAACCAACGATTCTCCCGTGGTGGAGAATCTGAGCCAAGAATGTCAGCGGTAGCTGGATCGTAGAGCTTATCTCCGGAGAGGCTGGAAGCATTTAATGTGTTCATTGACCAACTGGACAAATGTCTAAATTCCCCGCTGGTTAAAACGCCGCGGTCGGAAATTAATCTTGGTGAAAGCGTTACATCGTAATTTGGTGCGAGATTTAAATAATAGGGCAACTCAAAATCAAAGCCGCCACTGCGGGTAGAGCCGGTGCTGGGGGCGAGTAACCCGGAAGCTCTTGCATCCCCGAGAGGAAAGGGCAGCGTAAAAGGGTAGTAGAAAACAGGAATACCTTTTATTCGTAAGCTAACCGCCTTAGCATAGCCCCTCCCTTGTTCTTGATCTAAGAGTATGTTGTCTGCACGGAAGTGCCAGAAATTGCTGCCAGGCTCACAACGACTGAATTCGCCATTTTCAATACTAACTAGTCCGGATTTCCCATTATAGGCAATGCTCTCCGCGATGCCATGGGCGCCATAATCATGTAATACATATCGAGCAGATTCTACACGATTAAGTGATTGGCTATTGTCGATAGAAGCTGAACTGCCACGGAGTAAAATGCCAGGTTCGCGAAAGATGACGTCTCCATCCATCAAGACAGTATTACTATCTCTATCAATGCTGGTAGTGGCATTGTTTTGTATGGAACGATATCCCTGTTGCACGAGAACATCACCATCTATGCTAATCAGAGATTGATTTATTTGTTCCAAGCCTTCCGCAGTGTTAAACAAGGTTTCGGCTTGTGCCGGGGCAACACTTAAATCTACTATACCGATCAAAGGGTCGATGTAAGCTCCGCAACAATTATTAGGCAGAGTCCCTATTTGCTCTTGAGTCATTTCTGCCCGCGGAACCCAATCAAGTTGCGCAGATCCAGCACTTAGTTTCGAAAGATTTGCGAGTATCGCACGCACGTCTGCAGAAGAACCTGCCGATTCTGAGATATTGCTTACTATAGTGGGTGCAGGTGCAGGTGGCTCGCTTGGAATCGTGGGTAAGACAGCTTGATCACTATCGTAGCGATTTGAGGAATTGGCAGTATTTGTCGGAGGATTGCCTTCAATATCATCACAGATCCAGCCATCGCCGCTGGAACTGGGCCGGCAGCTAAATACTGGCAGTTGTGCATCAGCAGATATTGAGGCTGTCATCAAAAATAAACCGGCATAGAGGACGAGGGCAATATTGGAGCACAATAGTCGTTTCTTAAACGGCATAGAGATTGGAATCCGATGAATAATGCAAAGAGCCCGTTTCTTTGGGTTTAAACAAATTGTGCTTAAACAAATCGAATCTGAAACCGACTAACAAGTTGAGGAATTAAGTTTGCAGAGCGTCCTGCCTCTTTCTGAGCATAATAATTCATTGAGCATCGAATTCAAAGCGATCTGCTCTACAGCACCTCGATGTGGGCACTGTCTAAATCAAGTGGAAAACTGAATAGAATGACGGATTTGGAACAACTACAACAGGCGGAAAGTAATTCGGCTAGGCAGCAGCAATTGACCGATTGGGTCAACTCTGTTCTTGCTGAGCTATTGCTTGATTCGACTACGCCACAGCCTCTTGAAGTAGTGAGTGGAGATGCTAGTTTTCGGCGTTACTTTAGAGTAGCTGTCGATAAAAAAGTGTTTATAGCAGTAGACGCTCCGCCGAAACATGAGGATAGTAGAGTCTTTGTTCGCAAT
>CAWKZI010000081.1:0-8245 GCA_963854365.1 Gammaproteobacteria bacterium | reverse complement strand
TCTTGCAATAGAGCCAGATGTGAATATTTCTGGCTCTAGTAGTGATCTCTTGCAGTTGCTCTTTGATGGAAAAAACCGCCCTCTGGCAAATCCAAAGATAAATATAAGTGGCGATCCCCAGCTCGCACAGGATTTGTACACCACAATTAACGAATTAGATTTGCATTGGGCAGACTACTTAGCGCCTTTTCTTGGAGACGTACTTAGCAATCAAATTGATCAAGCTTCTTTAGATGTTAAGAATTGGGTTCAGCATACAGATCGAAGTATTAAAAGAAATTTAGATGAATACCTGAAAGAGGAAGCTAGTCTCGTCCCTGATGATAATCAACTGGAAACCTTCGGTAACAGATTAGACCTTCTCAAAATTGCCAGTGACCGCCTGCAAGCCAGAATCAACCTTCTAAATAGTAGATTAGATAAGCTAAGCTCATAATAATCAGTTATTTACGGTGATTCTAATCGCCAATTCTGGAGGTCGATGTTCTTGTTACTGCCTGACGCAGGTGCTATCTTTGCTAGCCCTCTAAAAACCAGATATTTCAATATTAGCAGTGTCCCATTTACTCAGACTAAACAAGGTTCTTAATATCATCGCCAAGTATCGGTTAGATGAATTTGCCGAGAACCAGATTAGAATAGGCTGGATAAAATTCCTCTTACTGCCTCACCGCCTTATCTGGGCGTTTAGTGACCATAGTAAGGACGATAAAAATCGGCGGCTACGTTTAGCATTGGAAGAACTTGGCCCAATCTACATAAAATTCGGCCAGTTACTTTCTACGCGTCCTGATTTTATTGATACAGAACTAGCCGAAGAATTACAATCGCTGCAAGATAATGTTCCCCCTTTTAAGTCGCCATCAATAAACCAACTCGTAGAGCAGGCGCTTGGAAAGGATATCTCGGAAGTTTTCAGCAGGTTAGAAGTCGCGCCACTTGCATCAGCATCTGTAGCCCAAGTCCACGAAGCGACATTGCTCACCGGCGAAAAGGTAGTAGTCAAAGTGATTAGGCCGGGCATAAGGAAGACGATCGCGGCGGACATATCTCTTCTGAACTGGATGGCGGCAACTTTAGAAACTAAAACGTTAATTGGCAAAAGACTGAGACCAATCGAAGTCGTGAGGGATTATCAAAACATAATTTTTGATGAACTTAACTTGCTAGCAGAGGCTGCAAATACATCTCAACTCAGACGTAATTTTGAGAATTCCCCTGATCTTTATGTACCAAAGATTTATTGGGACTTCACTAGAAAAAATATGTTGGTTATGGAGCGCATCCATGGCATCCCAGTTGCTGATATCGATCAACTACAAAAAAACAACATCAACCTAAAAAAGTTAGCGGAAACTGGCGTTGATATTTTCTTCACTCAAGTTTTCGAGCATAATTTTTTCCATGCCGACATGCACCCAGGAAATATCTTTGTAGATAGAGCTTCCTCCGAGAATCCAAAATATATTGCAATAGATTGCGCGATAATTGGCTCCCTCAGTAAGAATGATCAAGAATATTTAGCAAAAAACCTGTTAGCCATATTTAAGCGAGATTATCGAAAAATTGCTGAGTTACATGTTGCTTGTGGCTGGGTGCCAAAAGAAACCAGAATTCATGAATTCGAATCAGCAATGCGCAGCGTATGTGAGCCAATCTTTGGTAAACCCTTAAAAGACATTTCATTTGGACAATTGCTAGTACAATTATTTCGCACTGCAGGACGATTCAATATGGAAGTGCAGCCGTCATTGGTGCTTCTGCAAAAAACTCTTTTGAATGTCGAAGGCTTGGGCAGGCAGCTTTACCCTGAATTGGATTTATGGAGGACTGCACTCCCCTATTTAGAGAATTGGAATACCAAACGACTAAACCCATTTGCTCTATTAACAAAAGTCCAAGAAAATATTCCCAATTGGGTTGATCAACTACCTGAGTTACCGCAATTGCTAATTGATACGGCAACTGAGAGCAGGCAATTAACAGAAATCAACGAATCACTAAGGGCTCAACAATTTGCAAGAGCGAAGGAATCTCTCCGGCAGCAAAGGCTGGCCCATCGCGCCGGTATAGCGGTTATAGCTCTCGCTCTCGCGTCATTGCTGCCCTCAGTGAATCAGTTAATAGGCGATATCGCTGCTGCGCCCCTATTCTTGGGGTTTTTGGGTGTCTTCCTTTTGTGTTTTAGACGGTGAAGTAGCATACTTAGCCGATGTCCTCCTACCTCGACCAGATTGAATGGAATAAAGAAGGCCTAGTGCCGGTAATTGCGCAGGATGCTAGGACTGGACGCGTCTTGATGATGGCTTGGGCAAATAGAGAGGCCGTAGAGACCTCTGTAAATGAGCGTCGTGGCGTCTATTGGTCACGTACCAGAGCAAAACTCTGGCGCAAAGGTGAAGAATCAGGCAATGTGCAGAACCTTGTAGAGTTGTACATGGATTGCGACAATGACACGCTTTGTTATGCGGTCGAACAAGTTGGAGGAGTCGCGTGTCACACAGGTAGGGAGAGCTGTTTCTTTCAAAGACTGGAAGATGGAATTTGGCATTCCGTCGAGGCAGTCGTAGCCGACCCAACAGAGATGTATCGCAAAGCTTAAGTATTGAACTTGATCGGAATGTAATTAGTCGCACTTTTCAAAATACTAAAGCAATATTGGTTAGATAAAATGAGCAAGGTACTAACAGAATTAGCAACAATACTTGAACAACGAAAAACCGCAAAGGCAGAAGAATCTTATGTTGCCAGCCTTTATGCTAAAGGCTTGAACAAAATTTTAGAAAAAGTGGGCGAAGAAGCGACTGAAACTATTTTGGCAGCAAAAGAATGTGAAACCGGTGCAGATTCTGGAGAATCTAATTTAATTGGCGAAACCGCAGACCTTTGGTTTCACACAATGGTTATGTTGAGTCATTTAAATCTGAGACCTGAGCAGGTGTTGGAGGAGCTGGAAAAGCGATTTAACATATCCGGCCTTGAAGAAAAGGCATCAAGACAAAACTAATAACGACAAACTGCAACACAGAATTGTCGGCTTTGGAGGGTTATTATGGGTGTTGGTGGTATAGGTATTTGGCAACTCTTGATCATACTTATGATCGTGGTCATGCTTTTTGGTACAAAAAAATTACGAAATCTCGGTGGCGATCTCGGTGGCGCTTTGAAAGGGTTTAAAACCGCTATGAAGGACGACGACGCGGAGAAAGAGGAATCTGCTGATGACTCTTCTAGCGAACCCGCCGATGAATCAGAAGAAGCTGATGAAAGCAAAGAGAAAGAGAAGGCTTAATAAGCGAGGCCCTTCAATTTATCTCTATCGGGGAACCAACTCAATTTTATGCTCTGCTATCTGGCTTGAGTTTTTCGCTGCTTTACTAATAGAGTAGCGAATTACTTGATAGCCACATGATTCCGACTTATGTTTAATATTCATTCGACTGAACTGCTGCTTGTTTGCATTGTTGCTTTGATCGTAATTGGTCCGGAGAAATTGCCAGCGGCAGTAAAAACTGCAGGTCTTTGGATCGGTCGCTTTCGCCGTAGCTTTTATAAAGTGAAAGCCGAAATTGAGAGAGAATTAAATACCGATGAAATACGCCGACAGCTTCATAATGAATCAGTGCTAGCAGAAATAGAATCTGCGAAAGCCGATGTTACAGGCATCACCGACGAGGCAGAAAAAACCATCAGTAATATTGTAAGCTCAGATAATTTCGACCCTGGCGCTTCCCAAGCTACTCTGAAAAAAGATAAAGAGAACAACAAAGATAGCATTAGCAGTGAAGTCAAAGAAAATTTTGTTCAGGAAGAATTAACTGAAGTCATTGAGCAGGTAGACGAGATAGGCAACCAAATTTTCAATAGCGATGAAAAAGCGAAACTTCCAACTACAGATAACAAGCCCTCATCAGCAACAGTAAATACGCCTGAAACTAGCCCCGAAACTACAAAAGATAAGCAGTCAAATGATAGCGTCAGCTGAAGACGAAAAAGAACTCACATTAGTCGACCATTTAGTCGAGTTACGTGATCGAATATTAAAATGTGTGATCGCAATAGTTGTTTTATTTCTGGCGCTTTTTGCATTTTCCAATGACATCTATACCTATGTAGCTGATCCACTTATTTCCGCACTGCCTGAAGGCGCGACGATGATAGCTATCGACCCTACGTCACCGTTTTTTGCGCCTTTTAAATTAACATTCTATGTTGCGTTTATGATTGCCGCCCCCTATATCCTTTATCAGCTGTGGTCTTTTATTGCGCCCGGTCTATACAAGAATGAAAAAACTGTGGCAATCCCGCTATTCATTTCCAGCGTGCTGCTGTTTTATTCCGGCATCGCTTTCGCACGATATATCTTGTTCGGTATCGTTTTTGGTTTTTTTATTTCTGTGGCACCAGACGGAATTCAAGTTGCCCCAGACATCAGCAGCTTTCTCAGTTTCGCTTTAACAATATTTTTTGCTTTTGGGATCGCTTTCGAAATCCCAATCGCTGTGTTTCTTTGCATTTGGTCGGGCCTAGTAGAGCCAGATGCGCTTGCTGGTAAAAGGCCCTACGTAGTTGTTGGCTGCTTTGTCGTTGCAATGATGCTAACACCACCGGATCCCTTCACCCAATCAATGCTCGCCTTGCCAATGTGGGCACTGTTCGAAGTTGGAATCCTAGCGGGGAGAGTAATTCGCAAGAAACAACAAGATGAAGAAGACGAAGAGACTCAACCTCCTGCTTAGAGCCCAGAGAAAACAAAAATTGCTGGCTGAAGATTGAAATACCTATGACTGCAAGAAAAACGTAACTGGCCCGTCATTCTCCAACTCAATTTTCATATCCGCGGCAAATTTTCCACTTTTCACTACTCGATGCTTTCCTAATGCAATGTCAACAAAATAGTTATAAAGTTTTTCTGCCTCTACTGGAGGCTTAGCAGAAGAGAAACTTGGTCGAAGGCCTTTACGAGTATTTGCCACAAGAGTAAATTGAGAAACCACCATTAATTCGCCTTCGATTGAAGTCAAATCGAGATTCATTTTGTTATCCGCATCTGTAAATATTCTATACGCTAACAGCTTGTCTAATAGCTTATCTGCCTGCGGCTTTTCATCCAGCGCCTCAATCCCAACAAATGCTAGTAGACCTTTGCCAATTTCAGCATGCAGTTGGCCATCAATTCTTATGCGGGCAAAGTTTACACGTTGGATTAAGGCAAGCATTTTACTCAACTCACAGTCTGAAGTTTTTTGCTGATTTCTTGTGTCGCTCGAATTAGCGCATCCACATTACCCGGCTCAGATGCAGAATGCCCTGCATCTCTAACAATATGCAGCTCTGACGCGGGCCATTGCTTATGCAGTGCTGTGGCGTTGTTTAAAGGACACACCATGTCATATCTCCCGTGAACGATTATTCCTGGTATGTCCTTGATCGCTTCCATATTTTCCAATAAGTGATTTTCTTTGATAAAACATTTGTTAACAAAGAAATGGGCTTCGATTCGCGAAAGTGCCAAAGCATTATAAGGTTTAGTAAATTCTGCTAAAGCATCTGAGCTCGGTCGTAGTTTTGAACAACATCTTTCCCAAGCTGACCAAGCCTTGGCAGCTGCCATACGAGCCAGTTCGTCTTCACCTAACAACCTTGAGTGATACGCCTGCAATAAGTCACCCTGCTCAGAGTTCGGTATTATGCGGACAAAATCATTCCAGCAATCAGGAAAAATACGATTAGCACCATCTTTGTAGAGCCAGTCTAAATCGTACTGGCGTGCTAAGAAAATTCCCCTAAGAATAAGGGCTTGAACTCGAGTGGGGAAAGCCTGAGCGTAGAGCAAACTCAACGTCGAACCCCAGGACCCACCAAACAAAACCCAGGTGTCGATTTTTAGAAACTCACGAATTTTTTCCATATCAGCTACTAACTCTTTGCTGGTATTTTCGGTTAAATCGCCATGAGGAGTCGAACGGCCGCAACCACGTTGATCAAAAGTAATAATCCGATAAGTCTGTGGATCATAGAAACGGCGCGAACTGAGATTGCACGCACTGCCGGGGCCGCCATGGACAAACAAAACTGGAATCCCGTCTGGTGTGCCCGACTCATCGAGATACAATTCATGCGTCTCAGACACCTTGAGCTGATGTCGATTGTAGGGTTTTAATTCCGGGTAAAGAATGAACATGCAGGTTCCTTCTAACTGAACATTTGTCTGTGCTTTTGTTTGCGAATGGCCCCTATCTCAGGGCCAGCCTATCACAAGACAGAAAGAGCAGCGGAAGCTTAGCGTCAAGATCTAGCCTCGTATTGCTGTTCCGCGACCTTGTCGCTTGCGTTCATTCTCAGTTAGAAATCGCTTGCGTAAACGAATATGCTTCGGGGTCACTTCAACAAGCTCATCGTCGGCGATGAATTCCATGGCTTGTTCTAACGAATGAACGACTGGGGAAACTAATAGAATATTCTCATCGGTTCCGGATGCACGAACATTCGTAAGCTGTTTAGCCTTAGTAGGATTTACCGCAAGATCACGATCTCTGCTATGCAGGCCTATTATCATACCCTCATATACTTCGATATTTGGACCTATAAATAAACGGCCCCTATCCTGCAAATTAAACAAAGCAAAGCCTAATGCCTTGCCTTTGACCATAGACACCAGCACACCATTGTTGCGGGCTGCTAGGTCTGTATCTTTATAATCGCCATAATGCTCAAACACATGTGTCATTAAACCAGTGCCTGATGTCATCGACAAACATTGTGAACGAAATCCGATCAATCCTCGAGTAGGAATGATGAATTGCAAACGCACTCTACCTTTTCCATCAGGCAAGAGGTCACGCATTTCCGCGCGGCGAAGGCCCAACTCCTCAATCACTGAACCTTGATGTCGTTCATCGCAATCCACGACTAGCGATTCATAGGGTTCCTGCTTTTTGCCATCTACTTCATGAATAATTACTTCTGGTCGCGATACCGCTAGCTCAAAACCTTCTCGGCGCATGTTTTCGATCAATACCGAAAGATGTAATTCACCGCGGCCGGAAACTTTGTATTTATCTGGCGTTTCGCCCTGCTCTACTCGCAACGCCACGTTGTAGAGCAGTTCACGCTCCAATCGTTCTTTGATATGACGGGTGGTTATATATTTGCCGTCTTGGCCTACAAAGGGAGAGTCATTTACCTGGAATGTCATACTAATAGTCGGCTCATCAACACTAAGCGCGGGCATAGCTTCAATCAATTCAGGGTCACAAAGAGTGTCTGAGATATTTAGTTTATCGATTCCGGTGATACAAACAATTTCTCCAGCGGTTGCTTCAGTAACATCGATACGATCAAGACCCAGATGACTTTTAACATGGAGAATTTTCCCTTTACGGGTATTGCCCTCTCGGTCGACAACTATCACTTGTTGATTGTTATAAGCTTTACCACGAGTGACTCTGCCAATACCGATAACCCCAACATAGCTATTGTAATCCAATGCGCTGATCTGCATTTGCAAAGGAGCATCTACTACAACATCAGGAGCAGGCACTTTATCAATGATGGCTTTAAACAATGGCAACATATCATCTGCCATTTTATCCATTTCTAATCCAGCGACACCTTCCAAAGCCGAAGCGTATATTATTGGAAAGTCCAATTGTTCGTCATTCGCCCCAAGCTTGTCGAAAAGATCGAAGACTTCATTGACAACCCAGTCCGGTCGCGCACCATCGCGATCGATCTTGTTTATCACCACGATCGGGTTTAAACCTTGAGCGAAAGCTTTTTGAGTAACGAAGCGAGTTTGTGGCATAGGCCCGTCAACGGCATCCACTAAAAGCAACACACTGTCTACCATAGATAACACGCGCTCAACTTCACCACCAAAATCCGCGTGGCCTGGAGTATCAACAATATTAATGTGAAACCCATTCCAGTTGATAGCTGTATTTTTTGCCAAGATTGTAATGCCGCGCTCTCTTTCCTGATCATTAGAATCCATCACCCGCTCAACTGCTTTGCCACGAGACTCAAGCGTCCCTGACTGATGCAGCATTTTATCTACGAGTGTGGTCTTGCCATGATCAACGTGGGCGATAATGGCGATATTACGAATTTTTTCAATCACGAGAGCCAGACCTGTTTGCCATTTCTAAAGCGAGTACCGAATTAGCCTGTAAATCGCGTGCAATCCGGCGCAAAAGGCGGCGAGTATACACGAGTCAGACCCGAATTAAGAGGCATATTGCCC
>CAWKZI010000080.1:0-8247 GCA_963854365.1 Gammaproteobacteria bacterium | reverse complement strand
ACGTTTGTTGGGAATATGGGGTATGTCGTTACCGATAAACCACAAGACTGAATTGGTCGCAGATTTACGAGAAGAGCCCGTGCCCATAACATCGCCGACTAGAGCAACTGGGTGGCCTGTTTTCTCGAGCTCATCGATCTGTTCTTTAGCGTTAGTAATACCTTCTCGAGGGTTTTTGTACATTGCTTTCGCATGAAAGGGGATGTCTGGACGTGACCAGGCATCTTGAGCCGGCGATAAGTCATCTGTGTTGGTTTCGCCTGGAACTTTAAAAACAGCTACGGTAAGTTGAGCGGGTATCTCAGGCTTGCTAGTGAACCATTCAGCGTCTGCCCATGATTTTAAAACTTTTTGTGCATATGAATTGCCAGTCTTTGCTTTTTCTGCGACGTCATGAAAAGCATCAAACATAAGTAGAGTGTGGCAGAGTTCATTTGCTGCAGTGGCAGCGAGCTCATCGTTATCTAATAACTCTACTAAAGTGGATATATTATATCCGCCTAGCATCGTGCCAAGTAGCTCTGTTGCAAGTTTTTTGTTAATTAGAGGAGATTCAGTCTCGCCTTTTGCGACAGCGGATAGGAAGCTGGCTTTAACATAAGCAGCTTCATCAACGCCGGCCGGGACTCGGTTAGAAATAAGATCTAGAATAAAATCTTCTTCGCCAGCTGGAGGGGATTTTAATAACTCCACTAATCCAGCTGCCTGCTCAGCAGAAAGTGGCTTAGGAACGATGCCTTCATTGGCTCGCTCAGTTACGTGTTTTCTATATTCTACTAGCACTGTGTATTCCTCATTAATAAAGCTGCAGTGATGTCACAATTACAAGTGTTATCTATTGCAGAAAAGCTTAATTAAGATCTTCATAAGAAACTACGTTTTGAAGAGCTTCTTGGGGCGGCAGTTGGTGTGTAAGCAGTTCAGCGAAATAAGACAGTTAGCCGAATCGAAGCTTTTAATTAGTTATGGTCATATCATAATTAGTAAGATGCCCTCATCAACAAGAAGGATTGCCTTTGGCTAATGATTTGATTTTGGGTTAAAGAAACCTACTAATTGACAAATCCTATTAATAAGAAAATCTACCTTAATAAAGAATTCTAAAAACGAAAGCCTGAGCTTGCTAGCCAGACATTCAGACTAGGGTAGCGCCTAACAACTATTATTTTTCCACTCGATTAGTTGTTAAGATGTAAGAAATCGATTTTGAAGTTTAAAACAAAGACGTATTCTATTGTAAGTAAGGGTAAAAATCTAGCTGAGCGAGCGCGGTAGAGAATGTTCGGTGGGTTAGGAATAGAAAATTTATGAAAGTTAGAACGACAGCTAGGCTTAAGAAATACCAGCGATATTACTTTGAATGCCGGTGACCAAGAGCCACTATCTTGCTAAAGTCTCTTCCTATACTTTAGACTAATTGTATTGACTCTTCGCCAGCAATCAAAACCATGACCACAGTAAAAACCCCTTGCATCGGGATTTGTTCCACTACCTCACTCGGCGATGCTGTTTGTCGCGGCTGTAAGCGTTATTCATTCGAAGTCATAAACTGGAATAGTTATGATAAGTCTGCAAAAAATGCTGTTCTAAACCGAATTGAAAAGCTTAATCAGCAAATTATTGAAAATAAGCTAAGAATTTATTCTGTTCTAAGCCTCAAGTCAGGTTTGGAGCGTTTCCAAATCCCATTCGATCAATCTCTGTCTCCCTATTGCTGGCTGCACAATCTGCTGAAAAAAAACCTGCGAAATATCGAAAAGCTAGAAGATTATGGTGTTTATGTTTTACCAAAATATGCAGAATTAAGTTTAGATGAGCTCAGTGAGTTGATAGAGCAAGAAATTTTAGCGCTCTGTGAAGCACACTTCGCTCGCTATTTTGAAGTGCGGATAACTGACCAATCGAATTAACGTTCGAGAAATTTATGATCTTCGGTCTAAGGGTTAAGAGGCTGATTAAGCAGATTGAGTTGGTCGCCACAAATTTCAACAATCCATACACTTTTATCCCAATCACCTAAGACCACTCTGCGCGCTTTAGGCTGACTGTTATCGCTTTCCATCTCAACTTGATGAATAGCTGGTCTATGAGTGTGACCATGGATCAACACCATTTCTCCGCTGGCTTTTAAGAGTTTTTCAACTTCTGCTTGATTGACATCCATGATCTCATCGCTCTTGCCTGCGGTAGCTTTTTTACTCTGCAGTCTAGCTAATTCGGCGAAGGCAGAACGCTCTGCTAAGGGCTTTGCTAGAAAACTCTCTCTCCAAGGCGCGCTTCTCACCATGTTACGGAATTCGATATACTCAAGATCATCGATGCAGAGTTGATCCCCGTGAATGATTAGAGCGCTAAAATCATCTGTTCTAAGCACAAAGCGTTCATCTAACAATGAGGCATTACACTGCTTGGCAAATTCCTCGCCAATCAAAAAATCTCTATTACCGTGCATAATATAAATTGAGCTACCGGCGCTGGAGAAATCTCGCAGAGCTGCTGATACAGATTTGCTTAGATCCGTATGGTGATCATCACCTATCCAAACTTCGAAGAAATCTCCCAGAATATACAGACTGGTGCAATTTCCTGTGTTGGATTGCAGGAACTGGAGAAAAGCGTTGGTAATATCCGGGCGAGATTCTTCTAAATGAAGATCAGAAATTAGCAATATCCGCGAGTGCAAGGTTACTCTTCTTCGGAAACTTCTAATGACTCGATGACAACTTCAGTCACTGGAACATCTTGATGACCACCGGAAGAACCTGTATCGCAGGCTTTGATCTTATTTACAATTTCCATTCCTTCTATTACTCGTCCAAATACTGCATAACCCCAACCTTGAT
The DNA here is from genome assembly GCA_963854365.1 of Gammaproteobacteria bacterium. Lineage (GTDB taxonomy): Bacteria > Pseudomonadota > Gammaproteobacteria > Pseudomonadales > Pseudohongiellaceae > UBA9145. The sequence goes on along the minus strand of CAWKZI010000080.1, from coordinate 5,404 downwards.
CGGTTTTATCGCGATGATTGAGAAAGTCATTGTCGCTTACATTAATGAAAAATTGTGATGTCGCTGAGTGTGGGTCAGATGTTCTTGCCATGGCTAATGTCCCAATAGCATTAGAAAGCCCGTTATCAGCTTCGTTCACAACCGATGCACCGGTTGGTTTTTGTGCCATGCCTGTTTCAAATCCACCGCCTTGGATCATGAAGTTGCTAATGACTCGATGAAATATAGTGCCGTCATAAAAACCGTCTTTCGCATATTGTAGAAAGCTAGCGGCGGATTTCGGAGCCTTTTCAAAGTCCAATTCAATACTAATGGCTCCATAATTCGTTTTTAACACAATCATGTCTGTTACCTATGGACACAAGGTCCAAATAAATTTTTGTTAGTGGAAAGTCGTTGAAACGTTATAATAAGCGTTTTGGTATATCTGAGAAAGCCCCGATTAATCTTATTCAGTGCAAAAAAAGCAGAACCCCTTCATGACAAACAGCAATAATGACCTGATGGACAGCCAGAAACCATCTAAGAAAACAGTTGCCTCAAACTTCATCAGGCAACTAATCTCGCGTGACAACGCCAGTGCCAAATATGGTGGCAGAGTTCATACTAGGTTTCCGCCCGAACCAAATGGTTATCTTCATATAGGGCATGCTAAATCCATTTGTTTGAATTTTTCAATAGCTGCAGAAAATAATGGCTATTGTAACTTGCGCTTTGACGACACTAACCCTGAGAAAGAAAGTCAGGAATATGTTGATGCAATTAAGGAAAATATTAGCTGGTTGGGATTCAGTTGGCAGGGAGATGTGCGATATTCATCTTCTTATTTTGATGCTCTTTATACTTTTATCGTTCAGCTGATAAGGAAGGATAAAGCTTACGTATGCAGTTTAACCCCGGATCAGGCACGAGAATATCGAGGTTCACTTACGGATGGAGGGCGTAACAGCCCCTCTCGAGATGCCACTGTGAGCGAAAATCTTGCTTTGTTAGAGCGAATGCGCGCGGGGGAATTTGCAAATGGCGCTTATTCAGTTAGGGCAAAAATCGATATGGCTTCGCAGAATATCAACATGCGGGATCCTGTTTTGTATCGCATTCGCCACATCGAGCATCATCAAACTGGCAAGAAATGGTGTATATACCCAACCTATGACTATACCCATTGTATTTCCGATGCGATCGAAGGGATAACTCATAGTTTATGTACCATGGAGTTTGAAGATCATCGGCCTTTGTACAATTGGATTTTGGAGAATTTAGAAACTTCTTCTTTGCGAACGGAAAGCAGGTTACTCGATTCTGAGTATATCCTGCCTGAGCAAACTGAATTCGCTAAACTGAAATTGAATTACACTATGATGGGTAAGCGTAATTTAAAAAAAATGGTAGACACTCATACCGTTTCGGGCTGGGATGATCCGCGCATGCCTACATTAGCTGGAATGAGGAGAAGAGGAGTGACTCCTGTAGCGCTAAGAAATTTTTGTGAGAGTGTGGGCGTTAGTCGAAGTGAGAGTGTGGTGGATCTAGGGATGTTGGAATACTGCATTCGCGAGGATTTAGATAAGAATGCATGGCGGGCAATGTGTGTATTGCATCCTCTCAAAGTCACGATAAGCAATTTTTCCGCAGGTTATTTAAAGCAATTGCAAATGCAAAATCACCCTAAAGACGAATCACTAGGTAAAAGAGAAGTGCCGTTAACGCATGAAATTTATATAGATAGGAGCGATTTTGAAGAAGTGCCGCCACCGGGGTTTAAGCGCCTAAAGATGGGTGGAGAAGTTCGCCTTCGAGGAGCTTATGTGATCCGCTGTGACGAAGTAATTAAAAATGATGAAGGAGAAATTATCGAGTTAATCTGTACTGCCGATTTAGATACTTTGGGCAAAAAGCCCGAAGGGAGAAAAGTTAAAGGGGTTATACACTGGGTATCTGCCAGTCTAGGAAGGTCGGTTACCGTTCGCCTTTATGATCGATTATTCAATGTTGAGAACCCTGAATCTAAAGAAGTGGAAGACTATCGTGATGTGCTTAATCCCAATTCCTTAGAAATTATAGATAATTGCATTGTAGAACCGTCAGTAATAACTCGGGATGCCAAACTAAATTTTCAATTTGAGAGGGAAGGTTATTTTTATCTAGATTCGAAAGACTCGACATCGACTAACTTGTATTTCAATCGGACAATTAGCTTACGCGACTCCTGGTCGCTTTAGTCATTATGTTAAAAATTTACAATACATTAACCCAATTAAAAGAAGAGTTTATTCCTATAGAAGCTGGGAAGGTTGGGATTTATGTGTGTGGCATAACCACTTATGACTACTGCCATTTGGGGCATGCGCGAATGTTGGTGGCATTTGATGTGGTAGTGCGTTTTTTGCGAGCCAAGAATTTCGATGTTAATTACGTGCGAAATATCACTGATATAGATGATAAAATTTTAGCGCGAGCAAAAGAGAATGATGAGCTTTTTTCTGACCTGACTGAGCGATTCATAGCTGCAACCCATGAGGATGAAAGGGCATTGTCAATTTTGCCCCCAGATCACGAACCTCGTGCAACTGGTCATATTAATGAAATCATTCAAATGATTGAAGTGTTAGTTCGAGATGATTTTGCTTATAGAGCTGATAATGGTGATGTCTATTTTTCCGTAAGCCGCTTTCCAGATTATGGAAAACTTTCCAAAAAGAAAATGGACGAATTGTTAGATGGCGCTAGAGTTGAAGTGGGGGAGTTGAAGAAAGATCCGCGGGACTTTGCTCTTTGGAAATACTCAAGCGATGAACAAGTTGGATGGGATTCACCCTGGGGTTATGGGCGTCCAGGCTGGCACATAGAGTGCTCTGCTATGTCGAGTTGTTGTTTGGGTAATCATTTTGATATTCACGGTGGTGGCTCTGACTTAATGTTCCCTCATCATGAAAATGAGATTGCTCAAACCGTTGCTGCTACGGGTGATAAGTTTTCTAATCTGTGGATGCATAACGGTTCTCTGCGTGTTGACAACGAAAAAATGTCTAAGTCATTGAATAATTTTTTCACCGTTAGAGAGGTATTAGAAAAGTACGATTCCGAAGTGGTAAGGCACTTACTTATTGCCAGTCACTATCGCAGCCCTATTAATTATTCTGAAGATAGCTTGAAACTTTCAGTCTCAGCATTGGAACGTTTTTATATTGCACTGAAAGATTTGAATATCGACAATGCTAAGATGCTTACCAATAGTCGGTTTGAGAAAGCATTCTTTGAGGCAATGGATGATGATTTTAATACACCAGAGGCTTTTAGCGTTTTGTTCTCAATGGTGACTGAAATCAATAAACAAAAGATCCAAAATCCGGATCAGGCAAGTCAGTTAGGGGCTCTTCTGGTTAGACTGGGCGCAATTTTAGGAGTTCTGCAGTTGGCTCCAGAGTCATTTCTTAAAGGAGATATAGAGGCCGTAGACGCTGAGCTGATTGAGTCTCTGATAGTCGCGAGAAAGCAGGCTCGGTCAAATAAAGACTGGGGGAAAGCGGACGAATTGCGAGATAAGTTAACGGCAATGAGTGTTGTTGTTGAGGATGGGGCAGATGGAAGCAGTTGGCGTATTGAGCGGTAACTTTTACTTTGGGGGAGTGTAAGTACCTGAATGAAGCATTGACTGGCTCTGAGGACCTAAGTATTATGCCGTCCTCTAAAATATCGGGGTATAGCGCAGTCTGGTAGCGCGCTTGCTTTGGGAGCAAGATGTCGGGAGTTCAAATCTCTCTACCCCGACCAATTTCCGAGTAGTCGCCATCACAGTGACTGCTGACCACTAAGATTAATGGTGACTGTAGCTCAGTTGGTAGAGCCCTGGACTGTGACTCCGGTGGTCGCGGGTTCGAACCCCGTCAGTCACCCCATTACATCTCTATTCTTTATAGTCCAGCCTGTCCTTATTTTTAAGTAGCTTAAAGATGAATTTAGCATCAGTGGCTTTAATAACGGTCTATTGGGCAAGTAATCGAAATTCGTTCAATAGTGTTGCTGAACTGTTAATATCAGCACAAGATACTTAGAGAGCATTCTGACCACCTTGAATATCATTGAGACAGCCAATCACAGACCAGTACGTGTTGATGAGTTGAATACGGCTTTACCGCAACCTTTGCAACTGTCCGAGAAAGGCATTATGGGAATAATTGCTAGGGTCTATCGAAATCTATCTCAAATCATGGCAGGTATGTACACAGGCGCAGGCTGCAGTAGCATGCCATTAGAGGTTAATAATTACAGTGATAAAAAGAAAATTCGTACCAAAAAGGCGTTGCTGTAATAGTTTCTTTCATTCATGGTTCCCGATTGTAATTCGTGTAGAATACACGCCCTTTTGCGCCCGTAGCTCAACCGGATAGAGCACCGGCCTTCTAAGCCGGGGGTTGCAGGTTCAAGTCCTGCCGGGCGCGCCAAAAATACCGTGGATGTGGGGATTTTGATGGATTGTGATAATAAGGGAGAGGCCGTTTAAAAGCACATATGTATTAAAAACAATAATTTACTAAAGATAGTTATAGTAAAGCCGATTAAATGATTAGCAGTATGGCTTAGGCTAGGATTAAGTTCTTAGCGCTAGGCCTTTTTTTGTCTTGAATAAAGAATTTCGTTGCAAATATTCGGTTGTGATGGGGGGAAGAGTTCGAAGAACACTTATGCTCGATCGGGCGTCTGAGTCAAGTTCTTCATCGACAGCTGTTCGAGCTTTTCATTGGGGCAGGCAATAACATCGTCTTGCCCCTCAATTTGCCACTTGGTAAAAGGGGTTAATTGATACTTGCCGCTTTTTCGAGCTCTGCCATCCTTTCTTCTAGCTTTAGATCCATCAGGTTTTCTGGAATTGAAGCAGTACAAAATATAATTGGCGGGAAGGTGGGCGAGCAGTTCGTTACGTGAGGCAAATGAGAGTGGTTTCCCATAGGTGACTTCACAGACAATAATTGGTCGGTTGTGTTCGATTGTCTCTTGCAGGCCAGAGAGAGCTAGTTTTTCATAACCCTCAACGTCAATTTTTACTAAGCCGATATTGCTTATATTTTGTTTCTGAAAATAAACATCCCCTTTAACCAGCTTTAATTTTCCGGCATCAACATTTCCTTTTCTAACTGTATCACCGTCGAAGGAGCCAATTCCTTGGTTTCTTCCTGTTGGAGCAAAGAATGTCAAAGATTCATCTTTATTACTGAGGCCTAGCTCGTGAAGTATGATGTTTTCAAGTGTATTAAGCGCAATATGGTGTTTTAGTTTTACATTTACGGCAGGATAAGGCTCAAAGGCATGTATTTCCTTTGCAACAGCGCTCATAAATATTGAGTGCTGCCCTATGTTTGCTCCAATGTCGCAAAATACTAAATTTTTAGTTAATTTATTTTTG
>CAWKZI010000079.1:0-8272 GCA_963854365.1 Gammaproteobacteria bacterium | reverse complement strand
TAAATCTTCGAATGTTTCAGTTACTTGGTATTCTTCTTATGACAACAACAGCCTCTTCTTTAGTACTTGCGCAATCCGCGAGATCAGAAAAAACCGTCATTGCTCATCGGGGAGCTAGTGGCTATCTCCCGGAGCATACGTTGCCAGCTAAGGCCATGGCTTACGCAATGGGTGCTGACTATATCGAGCAAGACGTGGTAATGACGAAAGATGACCAATTGATTGTGCTACATGATATTACTTTGGATAGAACAACAGATGTTGCTGACCGTTACCCTCAGCGAATAAGAGATGATGGTCGCTTTTATGCTATCGACTTCACCTTGGAAGAGATTCGAACTCTTAGTGCCAGCGAGGGTTTTAATTTGGTGGGTGGTGATAAACAGCAAGGGTATGCGCAACGGTTTCCTATGGCAACATCGCGATTCAGTGTTCCGACTTTTGCCGAAGAGATAGAGTTAATTCAGGGATTAAATCGATCCACTGGTAAAGATGTGGGAATTTATCCAGAAATAAAATCTCCCGAGTTTCATCGAAAGGCAGGCAAAGACATCAGTACTGCGGTGGTTACTCTATTGAAACACTATGGCTACACGGACAAATCTGACAAAATATATTTACAAACATTTAGTTATGCAGAACTAGAAATAATTGCTACGGAAATATTTCCTGCTATTGGGGTTAGGTTGAATCTTGTTCAGCTTATTGGCGGCGATGATTCTTATCGTTGGATGTTACAAGAAGACGGAATGACGAAGTTAGCAATTCATGCTGATGGTATTGGTCCAGAAAAAAGTTTAGTTATTTCGCGTCGTTCGACTAGGGAAAATGTAGAGATTTCCGAATTAGTTTCTAGGGCTCATGAAGCCGGCCTTAAAGTTCATCCATATACTTATAGATTAGATTCAGGGCAGGTGCCACAGTACGCTAGAGATTTTGATGATCTATTAAGGCTACACTATTTCGAGGCTAATATAGATGGAGTGTTTACAGATTTTCCAGATAGAGTGGTAGAGTTTTTAAAGGCGGCAAATTAAAATTCAAAAACTGTAACGTAATCCTAGGAATGCTGCACGGGGTGCGCCGGCTCCAAGAAATATAGGAATATCCATTTCATCGAATAATGGTAATCCTATTTCTGATGGTTCTTCGCCCAGTAGCCCAAAGGTTTCAAATTCTTCATCAAAAAGATTGTTAACTCTAGCGAATATTTCTAAATTCTCATTTAGTGAATAACGTGCTCTTAGACTTGCCACTGTGTATCCATCGACCTCGTTCAGCTGGTTTGATTCGTCGCCACGAATTATTTGACTATCATTGCTGGTAATGTCTAGACCTAGATTCAACCCATTGACAAAGTCATAATCTAATAAAATTTTGAATTGATTTTGTGGAATCCCAGGAATCCGGTCGCCGTTGCTAACAGATATTTTACCTTCATCATCGGCAAAGTTATGATTAGGACTGAGAACGGCAAAATCATCTTCAAAAGTAGCATTGATATAACTATAACTAAACACCCAATCTATAGACTGAGTTTTGCCGCGCAAGCTAGTTTCCACACCGCTTCTTCTGGTCTTATCGACGTTTGCGAACAACCCGGTTGAGCGACCGGTGGTTTGAAAAAGGATATCGTCAGTGTTGGTAGTATTGAAAAGCCCAAGGGAATAATTTAATTCAGAGATGAAGCCACGCACTCCCAATTCAAAGCTCTTAGCAATCACATCATTCAATGGAGGATCTGCGAGAAATGCATTGGGAAGTCGACACTCAAAATCAACGTCATTCGGGTCCTCACCATCGGCAATTGCATATTGCATCGCTAATTCGAAAACGCCTTCATTGCAAGCTAATTCTATTGGGGTTGGAGCTCTAGAGGATTCGCTATAGGAACCATAGATATTATGCTCTGTACTTGCTTGCCAGGTCAGCCCCACTGCTGGGTTGATCCTACGGAAATTATGATCACCGTTTAACTCCGGTTGAATTCCGGATTTGTCTCTAAGCTGAACATCTGTATCGTTAGCGCGAGCAGAAATTGTTAGCGCTAGGGTATCACTTAGGTCCATAGTGTCGGTGAAATAGAGGCTGCTTGTTTCTGTCATCGCGCGAATAGATGTAGCTTCTTCACCCAGAAATGTTCCAGTGCCCAAGGCTTTAGTTAATCTCGTTATAGGATCAAGTCCTGCAAGCTCGAGGGCTGAATTGAAATATGATTCCCCTTTGAAATAAGAACCGCCAAGGATTACCTGATTACTGAAACCAAATACCTTTCCGCCGATCGTCCATTGAAAATCCAGCCCCGAGCTTTTCTGTTCACGATTACTTATATTATTAATGCCGCGATCAGAGAGAATGCCGGTCCCTGAAATCTCATCATCGGAAAAATGTTCCAAATTGAATTCATCATCGGCGTCAAGATATAGAGAAACTGTTTTGTTTAAAAAATCTTCAAGAGCATCTGCGCTTGCATATTGATTGTTACACAAGTCAGCAGTATTCAAACCAATTGCTTCGAGGTCCTCATCTTCGAGACCTTCGAGAAGTTGTGGACTGCCACCTAGTTTACAAACAGAGAACTCAGAACCATCACCATTAAACGAGTCTGTTTTGTTTTGACGGTAAAAAATATTGCCATTAAAATTTATATTGGCAGCTACTTGATGGCCTAAATCAAGACTTAGCATTTGCATGTCATTAGCAGTGATATCGGGGCCCGTAAAAATAGCTTCTCGATCAATATCGAGTAGTTGACTGGGTGCTGCGCCATTACCGATTAAGTCAGAATCGGCGTATTGCATGTTCAAATTAATTTCAGTGTGGTCTGCCCGCCAACCAATACTGCTGTAAAGATTTATTGCCTCGGATGCAGATTCGTCTCGCCAACCATCTTCATCAAAATACTCGACGTTCACATAGTAAGCCACTTGACCATTATTCCAGCCAGATTCAAAATTACTAGTAGCTCGTCCGAAAGAGCCAGCACTTACCTCAACACTATTACCTTGATAATCGAAGCCATTTTTCATATTGATCGCGAGTGAGCCACCAAGACTATTTAATCCGAAGAGTGGGTTAGCACCCCCCACCAAAGTGATATCTTGAATTGCCGATTGTGGGAGTAAATCCCAATTGACTGCGTCCCCGAGTGGCTCATTGATCCTTACGCCGTTTTGGTAAACTGCAAGGCCCTGAGCCAGGCCCAGTAGTGGTGAGGCAGTAAAGCCCCGGTACTGTAAATCTGGCTGCAAGGGATTATTTTGAGCGTCATTTAGGGAGATACTAGAAAAATTTTGTTTAAGGAAGTCAGCAATGCTAGTGGCATTGGAATTCTCCAACATATCGGAATTAGCCGCTTGCACAGGGAAAGGAATTTTTTTTCTATCGATACCCGCCCCACCAGGTGTTATCCCAATAATGATGATCTCTTCGATAATCTCACCTGAATTCTGTTCGCTGCTCTGAGCAGCACAGACTTGGACCACCAGCAGACTTGCAAATGTTATGAAAATCGTTGTCTTAATAGCTGTAAATCGTGGTTGCAGCATTTGTGGTTCCCTTAATTCGTTACTACTTTCTCGTTGCTATCTATTAAATTTTAGTTCGGGGACACCCCTTCAAGGCGCTGGCCAAAGCGGCATTTTAGCCGCCAAAAAGTATACCAGATGGGAGTTGTTCGTAAACTCAAAATTTGTTGTTATTAAGGTTTACTCGTGCAATGCAATCGGCGTTAAGAAAATTGACGTTGACACAAACCCTAGGTAGATTTAAGTCTATTCTGCTCTACTCTGTGGCGCGGATAATCTTCAGGGAGACGGAATGGCTACGGTATTGGTTACAGGTGCAAATAGAGGTATTGGGCTAGAATTTGTTCAGCAATTGTTGAATAGAAATGACCGAGTAATTGCAACTTGTCGAGATTTTGTAGCTGCCGCAGATTTGCAAACTCTTAAGTCTGAAAATCCCGAATTAGAATTACTGCAATTGGATGCAACCAGTGATGAATCAATAGATCAATTTGCCAGCTCACTTAAAGGTGTGGCTATTGATATCTTCATAAACAACGCAGGGGTTTATGGCCCACGAGACGCACAATTTGGCAATGTAACGAGTGAAAGCTGGGCGATAGTAATGCAGGTAAATGCAATTGCCCCTTTGTTATTAACTCAGGTTTTGATTGATAATTTCGCCAAGGGGAAGGGGAAAAAATTAGTCTATATCACTTCAAAAATGGGCTCTATAGAAGACAATCAGGGTGGTGGCTCCTATGTCTACCGGAGTTCAAAGTCTGCTTTAAATGCAGTAGTAAAAAGCATCGCCGTGGACTTAGGTCGAGAAGGGATCTCAGCTGCCGTCCTCCATCCAGGCTGGGTACAGACAGATATGGGAGGCCCTAGCGCTCTGATCGACACTCAAACCAGTGTTTCTGGCATGCTGTCTGTGATTGACAATTTGGATTCCGAAAATACCGGCAGCTTTTTCAACTACGATGGTACGATTATTCCTTGGTAAAAAAGTTTTGGCGTCCTTTAGACCAAGGCTATTAAAACGTAGTATCTCGTGAATAAATAAGTAAGACCGTGGAGACTAATTTCCCAATAGATCGCACTTATATCAGGCTCATCTCGAGTCGAACATATTGAGCAATCATGTTAAGGTAGCGGCCTTTTTCTCCTAAGCAGTTTTAAGTCCATGACCTCGAACACCACCAAGTTTAAATTACATTTATTATTGACATTTAGTCTTTTTTTCCAGAGTAGTACAGTTTTCGCTCATGGTGGTGTCGTCTCTGAAAATGATGTTTGCTTAATCAATATTAATTTTTTGCAGGCACACTTTACAGTTTTCCAACCTGAGTCTAGTCAAGACGATGAATTCTGCGAAGACATTCCCGACTTAACCCGTTCAGTGTTCGTTATGGAGTATCTCCACGATTTATTGCAGGACATGCGGGTCGATTTTCGGATTATTCGAGACGAAACCAACATTGGGAAATACGCGCAGTGGGAGGATGTTCAACAATTAGGTGATATTGATGCCTTAACTGTTTTCTATGAGCCGCCGAGAATCGAAGAAAGTGGATTTTTTAGCGCCAGCTATGATTTTGCAGATAAAGGTACATACATTGGTATCGTTACCGCATCACATCCCACTGAAGCACGTGATTACAATGCGGTATTCTATTTCCGAGTAGGAGGATTAAACTTAGGGTCATTGCCAATATTTGCTGCTCTGATACTCTTAATTCAGCTCGGCTACTGGTATTCTTATGGTGGTTATAAAGAGTTTCGTGCAAGGCGCCGATAAATTTTAGGAAAGCATTTTTTAACTCAAACGTATCCAGTGAGCGTCCATGAGCGCCAAGATTCTGAGGTTGAACAAAGCTGGTATTCCAACTTCTTGGTTGACTCGGGAGGAAACTGCAACATTGCTGGTTAAAGATCTGGTGATTTGGTCCTTGGGTAATACTGTGATGGAAATTCGTGGCGGATATAACCGTACGGGTGTGCAATCTATCCTCAAACTACCCAGTATCATTGCCTGCAATGGTAAGGTTCACAAGGAAAATTTTGATCCTCCCCTGGAGAACAAATTTCTCTTTCGTCGTGACAAAAATATTTGTCTTTATTGCGGCGCACAATTCCCTATTACTCAGCTTTCCCGAGACCATGTCTATCCGCTTTCAAAGGGTGGCCGTGATATTTGGACCAATGTAGTAACGTCCTGTCGCCGTTGTAACAATCGTAAGGCTGATAGAGTGCCAGAAGATGCCAGCATGGAATTACTGGCTATTCCATTCGTTCCTAATCAATATGAATTTCTTTACCTCTCCAATCACAATGTATTGGTAGACCAAATGGAATTCCTAAGTGCCAGATTTTCGCGACACATTAAGATAAATTAAACACGTTTATTTTTGAGAAAATCGCATTAATCTTTTAGAGAAATCCCTCACTCTATTTTCCTCTCTTTTCGCAGAATATTTCTCTATCCAGTTAGCCGAACAGCCCCCTATGAGCCCCCAACTGAAAATTTATGCTAGCATGACAAGGCTTGAAAATTCCTAAAGAAAAGACCAATGCATATCCCCATATTTAAAAACTTTAAAGGCTTCTTTCTGTCGCTTACCGCTGCTCTTCTGTGGGGTATGTTACCGGTCGCGCTGAAAGAGCTACTCGCCGGAATGGATGCAAGCACTATTGTCTGGTACAGATTCCTTGTCGCCGGCACAGTGTTATTGATTTGGCTTGGAGTGCGTGGTCAATTCCCAAATCTGGCTAAGGTAAATTCTCGAATTAGATGGTTCTTGGTGATCGCGGCGATTGGTCTCAGCAGCAATTACTATTTATTTTCTTTTAGTTTGAATTTTATAAACGGTGAAACTAGCGAAGCAGTGATTCAGCTAACGACATTATTTCTAATTATAGGCGGCGTACTAATTTACAAAGAATCTTTTGTCGGGATACAGAAAGTTGGCACAGCACTAATTGTTCTTGGGCTGCTTCTTTTTTTTAATGACCGTTTGAGCAATTTCGTAAATACCAATAATAGCGAAACTATCGGCGTACTAATCGTAGTTGTTGCCGCTATAACTTGGACAGTCTATGCGCTATTGCAAAAGCATCTCCTGTTGAAATTTTCTTCAGTTCAAATACTTTTTCTCATCTATATTTTTTCTACTTTTGCGTTAATGCCATTTATAACGCCAACTAGCCTTTTCCAATTGTCTGCTTTACAACTAGGATTACTGTTGTTTTGTTGTATCAATACTTTGGTTGCTTACGGGTGTTTCGCCGAGGCGCTGAATTGCTGGGATGCATCCAAGGTTAGTGCTACTCTCGCCTTGGCCCCTTTGTTCACCATCAGCTCTCTAAAAGTAGTAGTGCTTTTTTTTCCTAATTATGAATATTCAGACCGGCTAGGGTGGCTTTCCATATTGGGGGCTTTTTTGCTAGTAATTGGCTCGGCGCTGACAGCTCTAATGCCTTATATCTCCGAATGGCGCTCACAGAGGGGGGCAAATATTTCTGCGCAGTAATCTAATACTCTGCTAGTCTTAAGAATATTTCTGTCGTTTTGTATAACCGTTGACAGCAGAGTAGAAATGTTAAAAACTCCTGGCTCTTATATATAAACAGGCCATTCCAGAATTTGTGTGCTAAGTAATTCATATGTATTAATAATAATTATTGGATAAATTATGATAAAAATTAATTTTAACAAATCATTGTTTGTTTTAGGACTTCTGGTTTTCTGTAGTTCACTTTCCGCGAATGTTAGTCGTATTGAAGTCATTAGCCGCGAAACTTTGTCGGAGCCGGCAAGTAACTTTAGCTATGAAGCTATTAATGGTGTTCTATATTTGACCCTCGACCCTTCTGACTCTATGAATGCAGCGATTATCGATATCGCTCATGCACCAGTGAATGCTGATGGCTTAGTAGAATATGCTGCAGATTTTAAGATGTTGGTTCCGCCTGCCTCTATAGCCAATGGGGGGCTGCTCTATAACGTTAATAATAGAGGTCGCAGTCGAGTAGCTCCAGAAATTTCACTGAGCCACCCGATGAGCAAAATGGGTTTCACTTATCTAGTAACAGGCTGGATTAATGAACTTTCTCCAAGGAGCGGTAGGTTGAGATTGCATGCCCCCATAGTGGGAAGTGTGGAACAGCCTATTACTGGCGATGTCCGTTATGAAGTCAGCGTTGGCGAAGATTCAAATGATGTAAATATTGCTGGGGGTGGACACCTTGCCTATGAGCCGACACAAGAAGGGTTGCGTACAGCTACTTTGAATCACCGCTTGTATCAAGATGACCCGAGGATTGTAGTTGAAAGATCCCAATTCTCTCTCGATGTAAAAGCTGTAACTGACAGTAACCAACCTACAGTTACCCTAAACCTTGAGGGTGGTTTCCTCGCTGGCCATATCTACGAACTTATCTATGAGGCAAAGAACCCAGTATTGGCTGGTGCTGGCATGGCAGCTATACGGGATATGGTTTCATTGATTCGTCACGGCGGGGAGGCTAGTAACCAATTAGATCAGTTGAATCTTCCCGAGATCGAGAATACAGTTGCTTGGGGCAATAGCCAAAGTGGGCGACTACTGAGGCAATTCATGTATGACGGTTTTAACGCTGATCTTGCAGGCCGGAAAGTTTTCGATGGGGTTATTCCAGTAATTGCTGGTTCCGGCTACGGTATGTTTAATAATCGGTTCGCCATGCCAACCCGCACCAATGGTCAACACTCTAATCATTTATAT
>CAWKZI010000078.1:0-8279 GCA_963854365.1 Gammaproteobacteria bacterium | reverse complement strand
TAGGGATTAAAAATAAATTCCTACTACCCCTGACAACGCCTAAGCCTTTAATATCGCCTTTGTTAACGTCTCTTCGAAGCAGGCGCGATTGACAACAAATTCTGCAAGCGAGCACGCCTTACCTAACCGTTGGGGACCACAGGCTTCGGATGTCGCGTGTCGATTCTGACGTTCTAGCTCGACACGACCGGCAGCAGTGGCCGCTTCCTGTAGGTTATAACTGAATATCACTTTGTTCTCTTCCACTTTCCCAATTTCCACATGAGCGCTCGCCAATACGGGAACGGTGAATGCAACTGCGATTGAAACTATTTGCCTCTTCATACTACTTTCTCCAAAAATTTGTTGTTTGGTGAAATAAGGTCAGGTGTGCACTCTTATTTATTAAAACGACGCCAATGGGAAAAGGTTACTCAAGATGTGAGATGATTTTTCCACCGCTGAATTGAGACCGAACTGTGCTGGTTCACGCTTGCGGTTTCTAAGAAGCATGTAGGCAGCGCGAGCGGCGGCTTACAGAAAATACTTTTAGCGGAAACAAAAAAAGGCGAACCGAAGTTCGCCTTTTTTTGTTTCCAGCTGGATTAGATCCAGCCAGATTATTTTACAAGCTGTAGCGCAATGTTATCGAGTAGCGACGACCAAATGGATCGTAGGTAGACGGATAAATGTTGCCACTATTGTAGCCAGTTGCGCCAATATTGGAACCTACTTCATCAGGCTGACGGTCACCAATATTCAATATGCCCATAGTGAACTGAAACTCGTCAGTGATGTCGCCACGGACAGTCAGGTCACAGTAGTTCGCTGCATCTATTGAACTGAACTGAGGCTGGAAAGTGCCAGTACCGGGTTCAACTTCCATCTCGGCTAGGTATCTCCACAGCAGTGAAACGTCAACATTGCGATCGAACACATTGCTCTGCAGAGTCAAACGCGAAGTCGCCATGAACTCAGGCTGGATGGACCCGCAGTTACAGTCAATTCTAAAAATTTTCCACCCACTTGCGACTCTCGCGCCAGCACGCGTCATTCAGAGAATCCTTACTCCCCGAATATTACTAGTTGGATGGCTAAACGACTCTTCTTCGAATCTAGTTAATTAGAGACCTAGAGCATTTAACGGTAAAATGGACCCGTAAGTGGCTGAGAATTGGAAGGTTGCTTGACCTAGGCTAAATAAAGAGCTCTGGCCGCAACGCCACAAACGAGGCCGAACGGTCGATGGATGAGGTGTATAAGGGTTGTCTTACCTGCCAAACACTTTCTGTCCTCACAGTATTTTTTAACGTATTGAACATCAAGCAGCTATCTTCCCAGGGCTCCTCGAGAAATTTTAAAAGTTCAGTTATCGCTGTACGTGGCGATGTCACAAGCGCCTCGTAGTCCACAGTAAATATGTCTTCGCCAAAGAGCTCTTGCCAATGCCTCATCAGATCGGACTGCAAATTGATGTAATGGCGGATAGACCTAAGGTCTGTAGCGTAATGCTGACTGGGACCAAACCGGGTCGTGTAGATTGACCACGCAATATCACGCCAGGCTCGACGGGTAACAATGATTTTAGCCGATGGAAAAAGCGCCTTGATTAGTCCGAGGAATAGGAAATTATCAGGACGCTTATCAGTGACACGCGTATTTACCCCGAAAATACGCTCTGACTCCTCTTTGTAGCGCTTCGCCCAAGAGTGCAACGCGACGCCAGTTATCAAGTCGCAGTCTCGGGGGTAGTTTGGAAGCTCCGTGTCCACCAAACGACTAAAAAACTCTCGCTCGCCGGCAGGGGTAAATGCTGCATGTGCTGCTAATATTTGCTCAACGAGAGTGGAACCCGAGCGAAACATGCCGCAGATGAAAACCGGAGAAGCGCTATCTGACAATCGGTTTTTCCGAAACCATTTAACATCAAAGTTTTCCTTTATTGCATCGAACTCTGCTTCGATGAGTGCTGGATCATAGTCTTTGTATATTGATCGATCCACGGCATTTGCACTATCAAAATGAGCTAGAGCGGCTGAAAAATCTCCGCATTGCTCGAGTGCTCGACCAAGAGCAAAATGGAGATCAGGGTCATCACTAATCGCGGCTTGTGCTATGAGCCTATCAAGTAGTGGATCCGTTTTATCGCTGAATTGCCGTGCATCAGCCAGTCGTGCCAACGCAGGCAAGTAGTTAGAATCTAGTTCAAGACAGTAAGAGAAATGTGCATATGCGTCGTTTCGATCACCCTGCTGTTCAGCCAAACAACCTAAATTAAAGTAGGCTGGCACGTATCGCGAGTTGAGATCGACCGCTCTCTGAAGTTGCAATTTGGCGGCTGCATCATCGCGCAACTGCTGTGAGTACACGGTTGAAATATTGAGCACTATTTCTTCTGGGCGCTCGGCATTCAAGGCAATAGATTTCTCATAGGCAGCTATGGCAGCAGAGGGCTTACCTGCTCGAGCGAGCAAGTAGGCATTATTATAGTAGCCATTAGCGGAGTCTGGAATACGGTGCAAAAAGGCAGTATACAGATCCAGCGCGAGATCCATTTGCTGCGGCGTATGGCACCGAGCGGTGAATGTCTCAAGCAAAACAATATCACCTGGAAGCAGTGTTACTAATTGATGAAGGCAGTTAAAACTGCCGCTTTCATCTCCCTGCTCATCACAGACCTTTATCAACCCCCACAAACAAGGCTGATTATGCGCATCTATTGCGAGCCCCGACTCTAGTAGTTGACGAGATTTTTCGAATTGGCCAACTTTGTAAGCTTTCAACGCCTCTTGCAAGATATCGTTAAGATTCAACACTTATTCACCACTGGGTCATACCATCAATTGGCATCGCACACGGACAATATGTTTAGGTATTTTGTGACTCAGCACGCAGCCTTAATGGACGCCAGCACTGCATCGAATAATGCATAAGATACATTGGTGCCAACCAACCCGATTCATGTAGTTCAATAATGACACTTGAATCTAGGGCGTTGAGCTTTTGAAGGTTAATTCCGACATAGGTTGCGAGTACTTTCTGTTCGTCAGACCCTTCGATCGTATAATTCGCCTGCATCTGGTCTAGAACTTTGTGCTTCACAAGCAGCCGCGCAAACTCACCGGTGCGTTTGCGTTCTTCTTCATATTCTCCTACAAACTGCATAACTGCTCTGACTTCTGGCGAGGGTTCTTCGACAACGAAGAATGGAAAGCGAGGATCTTCTGTAATGGTCTCAGCCGCGCGATCAAGGACAAGTGCTCGGCTTCCGTCTTCCTGTGCAGCAAATGCAAAGGGATAGCACCGCAAATAAGATGGAACGTAGCAGTCGGGATCCCATTGGCCATTCTCATCTATAAAAAGATTGCCTCCACCCGGCAAGCCCAAAACTGCCATAGGGACAGGATTTTCTATGTTCGAAAAAACTATAGGGTAATGACGCTGGGCACTACTTATCTCAACCATCGTTAGAGGGATTGAACGCTCGTTTTTTACGAAATCGAACGGCCGCTCAGAGGGAGTAATCCCAATTCCACCATGGGAATCATACGTCAGGATTTCCGGCTGCCTGTAAAGAAACTTCTTGCCCGCCATCGACGCTAAAGGATTAGCCTGCTGTTCATCGGTCACGTTTAACTCTCCAATTTCAAAAATTAACTTTACTTAATATTTTGGCCAATGCCCAAGTGACTAGTCAGCTCGCAACCAACCTGTAAGCGCATAACGCGGCTTTGTCGCAAAAGGAGCAACGTACGACACTTGGTGATCGCGCGGCACCTTAAATAAGCTGCAGGTATTAAACGTCGGCACATGTGTTTTAGTAACTTGTTGACCATCAACAAACTCCAGCATGCCACCCCAATGCGATTCCCACTCCTTTGTAAGGTTAATGACAATTGCGAAACGCCTGTCATCAGCCGTGCTGGCACTATCGTTGTGCCTCATTAAGAAATGTCCGGGGGCATAGAGAGTAGCCTGCAATTCCACTTTCCGAATTTGCGCGTCACCTGTCAACTCACGAAAATATTTGATCGAGTCCAAACTATTGATTGCCTCCAAAATCGCATTGAGCATAAGCTTGGGCTCCAATTTATTGGTATACGCGTCGACCATGGGGTAGCGATAGTAGGCGAATTGATAGTCCCTTTTAGCTTGATCAATGACAGCACCATGAAATGCCTGCCGATCTTGCTGCGTCATGGCTGACAGTTGGGCTGCGGTTTTTGTCATAGCCTCGACCCCATTTCGAAACGCCATTTCCCAAACCACCTGTTCATTCAAACAGGTAAACGTCTGTTCAGCAGCAAATTGGTCCAAAAAATTCGGGATTTTCACCGAACCGACTTCCGCAAGCTCACTGCCGATGGCAACTTGATCTATCGAAGGGTTCAATAGTAAGCCTCGGAAATTATGCATAGCAATGGGCTCTCGTCTTTACTGCGATAAATAAGAGGCTACCATAACATAGTGCCTACAAATCAAGAATCCGAAGAGAGGCCAAATTGCAGTTGTGATAGCCTGACAAGCGTTTATGATTACCACCACAGCATTTATTTTAAGAGTCCGGCAGCGTTTTATGCAACACTCTGTTCAGTATATTATGCGTCAGTTCGACCTTGCTTTTGCGCAGGGCGCTCATGACAAAGCGCTTGGTCTGCTGCAGACTCTCTGCCAGCGGTGCCCAGAGGATGCCGAAGCTCACCATCGGCTCGGCGTTATGGAAGAAGAATTTGGGTCGCCGGAAAATGCTCGTCGCGCCTACCTGCAATGCCTTGCTCTAGCGCCAACAATAGCAAAGGCTTATCTCTACGCGGGCTACTGTTTGCAGCAACAGGGGCTCGAAGGAGGTGCGGTCGAATTGTATTCGCTTGGTGCCGATATCGATGAGAACATTCTGTATTTATGGCAATCCGACCATCAGCCCATTCAATCTCGACTGCGCTCAGCCGCTGCCAGTAGCCTTCTGCGCGAACATCTGACCGAACTGCATGCAACGTCGGTCGGATCAGGCAGTGATTGCCGGCGCGTTGCTTCGGCGCTATGGACACGCACTCACAATAATGACTTTCAGTTTAGAAATGCAAAGCAAATGCCGCAGCTATTTTATCTTCCTGATATTTCCGCTCGCGGTTTTGAAAAACCTACCGATTGGAAGTGGGCGCAGCGATTGCAAACAGTAGCCACAGATATTAAGAATGAATTGCTCAATGCATTACCCGCTATCAGAACTTTAGGCCGTCCTTACCTCGCCGCAGGCAGCCAAGCTGGCGAGTCATTCTCTGAGCTAGTGGGGTCGTTAAACTGGACGGCATTGGATCTATTCGTCAACGGAGCCCCCAACACCAAAATGATTGCTCACTTCCCAACAACCCTTGCCGCGCTCAAAGATGCGCCGCTTTATGGACTCGATGACAATCCATTTGAAGTGTTCTTTTCCCTGCTTCGCCCCGGCCAGCATATAAAGCCTCACTATGGTTTATCGAACCACAGCCTAACTGTTCATTTACCGCTCGTGATTCCAAAAAAATGCTGGCTGCGCGTTGGAGATGAGACCCGCGAGTGGGAGGCTGGAAGAATTACTGCGTTTGACGACACTTTTATCCATGAAGCACGAAATGAAAGCGCAGAAGAAAGAATTGTCTTAATCTTTTCGATCTGGCATCCAGATCTTACTGAATCTGAGCAGCAAGCGGTAAAGCGTTCTTTCCGATCTCGGCTGCGGTGGCTGGAAAAACGCCGGGGGCCATGAATTAACAAAAGGAAAAAGACTTAGTTTAAGCAACCAAGTCGCCTCAACTCATCGATGAGTGGTCCCAGGTGTTTCTCAAAAGGTTGCCACCTTCCTATACGCTTTTCATTTATAGCCTCTCTAACCTGTAATTCGCTAAACGTAAAACTAGTCGCAACAGTCTTGTGAAAATCTAAGCACCTCTCACTCCAAGTTAGCCCGCAGAAATTGGTAATCCGCTGCCCCACCTCTTGGGGGCTCGCGACTAAAGCTTCATAGCTAATGTCTACTACTCTGTCAGGCGCCAGTGCCGCCCAGTGATCCATATGCCTGCAAGATATCGAGTAGGTTTTAGCGAGGGATTCAAACTCGACCGCATAATTGTGTCCTTCGGGAAACATTCGAGTAAATATGCTCCAACAAACATCGCGCGGATCACGACGCATTTGAATCACCTTTGCATTAGGAAACAGCGATAGGATCATTCCGACATGTTGGAAATTATGCGGCATCTTGTCGGTGATGAAATTCCCAGCGGCACCAACGCCCTCGGAATCTAAATAAAGCGGGGTCTTCTCAAAGTAGCGCGCGGCGAGTGCCTGCCAATCTCGACGCGCCATCTTTTCAGGCGAGGGCGCTTTCCCTGAAGCGACGTCATTCTGATATTGAGTGACAAGAAAACCTAACGCTTCACTTTCACCACCAGCCTTTACCATCGATAGCTGAGCCAGCATGCGCTCGACTAACGTTGTGCCCGAACGCGGCATGCCTACTATAAACAACGGCGTTGCTTGGCTGACCACCTCGGCCGGAGCCGCAGAGTAATGTGTAAATTGTTGAAGTGTACTCTCGCACGCTAAGTCATTGGCAGATGGGTCATAATCGGTGCCGGCCGCTTTTATACTCAATTTTTGCTGAATATTCGCGCTCATATAACAATTAAATGCGGCTTCAGTATTGCCTAGCCGAGCATGTGCATCAGCCTGAACATAGGCGATTAGCTGTTTCTCATAAGTTGACCAAGTGCCTTCTTGTAAACATTCTTGAATACGCCGAATGAAATGTGGCAGCGCATCTGGCTGTGAAATTTCAAGCAGAACACTCCATGCCTCAGCGTTACTCGAATTCTTTGCAAGAGCTGCCTCACTTGATGCAATCGCTTGTGAATAGTCTCCTTTGAGACGTGACAGCCTTGCTTGCAACAAATGAAACTCTGTTGTTTCGGCTCCCACATCTTTTGCGTATTGCAGATAGGTTTCGCATTGATCGACTTTTCGCGCCAGTAGGAATAAGTCGGCAAATTTCACAAATTCAGCGACGCCTGGGGTGATCAAACTAAGGTAATGCGCATAGGTCTTTATTGCTAAATCATAATCACGTAATCGTCCAGCAGCGAGCGCAAGCTCCTGTGCAATCTGAACGCTCTTAGGGTCCGCTTCCAAAAGCTCCCTCAAAAGTGCGACTGCTCGGTCCCAAGCTCCCAATAAACCAAATGCTTCTGCCCGAAGTAAATAGCTTGCCTGAGAACGGTGAGGAAAGCGGTTTAGCTGTGTAAGTACTAGTTGCGGTTGATTAAGGGCGATTAGCAATTTGCAGACATTTGACGAGAAGTTTTCATCGACTCCTCCGTTACGACCTGCTTGAACAGCGAGCATAGCCGCAGCCGAATTGTCTCCCTTGCTTCGCAGACAGATAGCATAGTTATAGGCTAACTCCGCGGCATCAGGTTCGCGTGCTAGTGCCCTAGAAAGCAACGATTCAGCATCAGTAAATCGTTGAATTTGCATGAACAGCGTTCCCAATCCGTAGAGCGCATCAACATCCTGAGAATCAGAGTCTAATTGCTCGGCGTAGAGCCGCTTAGCTTCCTCGAGGTCGCCCCTGCGATGAGCTGCTTCGGCTTGCTGGACCAAAGAATCCATAGTTAATTACTACTTATAGTTGCTGACATTGATCGCTCTATAGCATGTTGTATGTATCGATATTGTCGCATACCATTTAGTCATCAACGCGCTGAATTTCCAGCAAGTGAAAAGTAAAGTTATTTCTGCGAAAATGCTAATCTGGCAACGGCAACGGCATGGTAGGCTATTGAAATGATAATCAACAATACTCTATCTCTTTCGCCAGACTTGAAAACTAACCCCTGGAAACAACTATTCGCCGAAAAAGGACGCGTTCATATACCCAATTTCCTGACCGAAGACGCCGCGTCGACTGCTTTCGAGTGCCTCGACAATCAAGCAGCTTGGAATCTTGTTTGCCAACACGATGGAATACATCAGGATTTAAATGACAATATCAGCGCTGCTTGGAGTGAGGAGAAAATCGCAAAGTTCACAACTAAACTGCATGAGCAAGCGAATGCACACTTTCAATACTTGTATAGAACGATACCCATCTACGATATCTACCACAAGCAGATGCTGCCCGGAAATTTCCTAAATGAAATTTTCCTGTTCCTCAATAGCCCAGCTTTTTTAGACTATTTGCGCGATACGCTGCAAATGCGAGACATAGTATTCGCCGATGCTCAAGCGACCTGCTACACCAGCGGTGACTTTCTTAATAA
>CAWKZI010000077.1:0-8329 GCA_963854365.1 Gammaproteobacteria bacterium | reverse complement strand
TTAACCCTAAATAATATTGAATCGCAAACTCTCGTTAACTACTTCTAGATTTTGTTTTGCATTAGGGCTATTTGGGTGAACATCGATTAAATCTTCGAACGCCTGTTTAGCTTTAGATAATTTTTCTTGTTGCAGATACACCATCCCCAAACCTGAAAGCGCGCCAAAATGTCGAGGTTCTAAAGCCAATACTTTTTTAATATCGGCAACAGATGCTTCATAGTTACCTACAATGTAATGCAATGTTGCTCTGCGATTCCATGCCTCAGCGAAATTCGGAAAACTCTCCACGACATTATTGAAAATTGCGAGCGCCTCAGTATAGGACTGGTAGTTCATCCGTTGTACGCCAAGTTGCATCAATTTTTCGACATCAGTATTAGGATGCTCAAACCATATAGACCATATCTCACCTTCGGTGCTTCGAATCAGAGGCAAATCATCGGTTTGTAATAGTACTAAAAAGAGATCGTCCAACCGAGAATCGGTATGATCGCCATTAGACGTTGCTGGAATCAACAGCAATGTCAGTACAATAATTTTCAACAGTTGCATAAGGGGACCACCATAGAGACGACCCTAGTATAGCCTTTCAGGTCACCCAGTGGCTAGATGTGGAATTCCAGAAATTCTAGAATGTTTCTGCTGAAGCAAAGAGCCAATCATCCTTATAGGAGTTGGGAATGGAATCACTGAATAATTGATCTTCTATCAAAGGTTGATAGATCTGATCAAAATTCTTCATGCCTATTTCTCCGCGAGTAAAAAGATCGGAAGGGCTTAAATTGCAAGGGTTGTCGAACCCCATGGCCCCGCAGAGCTCTAGAAAAGCTTCTACAGTAGCGTGATGGAAATTTTTAACACGCACGGATTTCTCGTCAACATTAATTGCTCTGGAGCGAGCAGGACTCTGTGTGGCAATACCTGTAGGGCAGTGATTAGTATTACAAGCTTTCGCCTGGACACAGCCCAATGCCATCATCATTGCTCTTGCAGAGTTAACCGTATCTGCGCCGACGATTATTTTTTCCAACATGTCAAAACCCGTAGCCGTCTGGCCAGCGCTAATCAATCTAATTTTGTTACGAATGCCCGCGCCTATGAGTACTTGATGAACATAATATGTAGCTTCAAGACAGGGTAAGCCAAGTCGATTAGAGAACTCTACAGGTGCTGCTCCAGTTCCTCCCTCAGCACCATCGATAGTGATGAAATCAGGTATGATTTTGGTCTCCAAGATTGCTTTCACAATAGCTAAAAATTCGGTTTTCCGACCAAGACAAAATTTGAATCCGACAGGTTTCCCTTCACTAAGTATGCGGAGGCGTTTCACAAAATCAAGAAGGCCCTTCGGGGAATTAAATTCTGGGTGATTGGGGGGTGACAGAACTGTTTCTCCTGCTTCAACCAATCGAATCTTGGCGATCTCTTCAGTTACTTTTGCCCCGGGTAGCACACCACCATGTGAAGGCTTAGCTCCTTGAGAAAGTTTTATCTCAATCATTTTTACAACTTCATAACGGGAGCGCTCGGCGAAAGCATCGTCATTAAATGTGCCATCGAGATTCCGACAGCCAAAATAGCCAGTGCCAATCTGCCAGATAATATCGCCGCCGTGAGTTAAATGATGTTCACTTATACTGCCTTCGCCGGTGTTGTGAGCAAAACCCCCCAGAAATGCACCTTTGTTCAAGGCGGCAATTGCTGTGGAGCTGAGAGCGCCAAAGCTCAATGCAGAAATATTTAGTCTTGAGGCACTATAAGGTTGTTTGCAATCTGGGCCGCCAAATATTACTCGGAGGTGTTCTTCATCAACTGTTGTCGAGTTTAGTGAATGGGCTAGGCTGCGATAGCCGTCCGCGAGAATATCTTGTTCAGTACCAAATGGCAGAGTGTCATCTGTTCCTTTAGAACGGCGGTAAATTAGATTTCGTCGTTCACGGCTGAAGGGCTTTTCTTCAACATTATTGGCGATGAAATATTGCTGAATTTCGGGTCGGATATATTCCAGCGCATAACGAATGTTAGCCAGTACTGGATAATTCCTGCGGAGATTACTGGAACAAAAGAAAAGTTCGTAGGCACCCTCAAGAGTCCATGCAAGTAGTAATAGAAATACAGTGAATTGCAGAGGAGCACTGGTCAAAGCGCTAAGTGAAAAATCCCCACGTGTGTTCGAAATTAGCCAGAGCAAGCTCAGAGGCATTAAAATTAGGGCTATAGCCCAGTAGAGTCGAACAACAAGTGTCATAGTTTAGCATCGCATTTCAATAAGACAGGGGTTGGAGTGTCAGAAATTCATTACAAGAGTAATTGCGGTTTCTGTGTCTGTCTTTTTCCTACCGATTGGAACTGCAGTCTGATGTTTAAGCTTGAACGAAAATCGCAAAGACAGATTGTCTAGTATTTGTGTTTCGATACTGCTTACGGAGCGGTAGATATTTGACTCACTGCCAGTTTCAGTACTTAACTCTTGATTAAAAACAGCTGTATTGGAAACATTCCAGTCGTAGTCGCCGGCAAGTCGCAGTATAGGCTCATCAAAATCTGAGTTGTCTAATCGTGACCAGCGTACACCTGCTCCGATATTTAGAGTGAGATCCATGTTGGGAAAGTTCTGCAATAGGCCGCGACCATAGTTAAGGGTAATGTCAGTCTGGCTATCGTAACCACTAAACCGGTCGTCCTCGTGGGCCATGCGAGTTAGGAAAAAGCTGTCTTCCGAGAATTCGTAATTAGCACTGGCAACCCCGTAGATTCTTTGACCATTAACTTCGCTATCAGTAGAAGCGTACAGCCCATCGAGGCTATATTCGTATTCCCAGTTATTGCGAATGATATTGACGGCGCCCGCGAAGAAAAGCGAACTTTCTGCAGTGTTGCCAGAGGCGAACAAACCGCCTAACTGAATTTCTTTGGTGATGCTGTTTTCTTCTTGAGCTATTACTGATGCGCTCAGTACGGCAATAAAGGCAAATAGCGAAAAGCTATGCAGTGGTTTCATTTCCTGATCCAATAGTTGATAAATAGTGATAAAAAACAATGGTTCTACAGTAATTCGGCACATCTCCCAATGCCTGAACTTAAGTTTTAGGATCGAAGAGAGGAGGAAGCAAAAAATTTGGCCTCACAGGGGGCGTAATGCTTCACTTATTCTGGAGTTTTCTGGAGTTACTGAATTAATTGGGGTATAAATCGCGAATACCTCATGGACTGCCACCCCTCAATAATCGATGAAAACCCTATATTTGCTGCGCCATGCCAAATCTAGTTGGGATGATCCTGATTTAAAGGATTTTGAACGACCTCTGAATGAGCGCGGAATAAACGATATTCCGAATATGGTTAGTCGTTTCCAATCACGTCAGAGTGGGCTAGATAGTATTGTCTGCAGTCCGGCGATTCGGGCAAAATCAACGGCTCACCTTTGGGCCAAGAATGTTGAGTTTCCTCTCGATGACATAATCAGCAACCCGGAACTCTATTTTGCCGGCACCAATATGTTTCTCAAAGCGGCTAGTTTATTGGATGATGATTGTGAGAGCGCTATGTTGATAGGGCATAATCCTGCTATCACGGAATTTGTTAACCAAATGGGCGGCAGTGATATTGAGAATATTCCAACCTGTGGTCTGGTTGAGCTGGAGCTGCAGATCGATGATTGGTCTGACATTAAACTCGGTGATGCAAAAGTAGTGGAATTTGATTTTCCAAAGAAAGGTCTTTGAGAGTTATGGATATTTAGTTGTGATTAAGACAAAACGAGATTCTAGGTTATTACTTGTAACTATTGTGCTTTCAATGACGCTCCTTGCTTGCAGTGATTCTGAGGATTCCGGGGCTAGTGGTCGTTGGTATACTAAAACTCAAATCAATGCTGGCGTGGAAATCTTCAGACAAAATTGTGCAGAGTGTCATGGGGATAGCGCACAAGGGCTAGTAAAAAATTGGCGCACTAAAGATGCTGATGGATTTTTCCCCCCTCCCCCATTGGACGGTAGCGCGCATGCCTGGCATCATTCACAATCCGTCTTGTTGCAGGTAATCGACAATGGAGGTGAAGCTCTTGGTGGAAAAATGCCAGCCTTTGCCAGCGTGCTTAGTCAGTCAGACAAGCTGGCTGCTATAGCTTATTTCCAAAGTTTTTGGAGTGACGAAATTTTCCAACAGTGGAGACGGATGGGTGGCACTAATTAAAAAAGCATCTTTATTAAGTTTTATATTTTTGATTTCTTGTTTATTAAGCTCAATGACTTTCGCACAACCGGGCATTGATTCCGCCTTTCAATCAACTTTGCTTACAGATCATCATTTGATAGGTAAGATATGGAGTAGTCGGTCGCAGTCTTTTATTGATCTTGAAGAATTTCTAAGCTACTCAGGAAATGCCAGTTATCTTTTGTTAGGTGAAAAGCATGATAATCCAGATCACCATACCTTACAGCTTTATATCCTGAATTATTTCTTAGAAAGAGAGAAGATTTCAAATGTTTCACTAGAAATGATGAAAAGTGAAGACCAAGCACGTCTCAATTTTTTACAGAGGAGCTCTAGTCAGAATTCCATAAACACAAATCTAGCCAGTCTCAATGTAGAGCTCGATTGGGAAGACGAAGGTTGGAGTTGGGAGTTTTATGGTCCCTTGATTCAGGCAGCGCTTCAAGGTGGAGTGCCCCTTAGTGCCGGCAACTTAACTACTGAAACGATGCAGCAAGTCTATGGTAATCCAAATATCCTAGATGGTGCTTTGCAGTTTGAAAACCATATAGTCGATAAACTCAATCAGGATATTGATGAAAGTCATTGCGGTTTGTTGCCAGAGTCACAATTCCCTTCAATGGTCCGAGTGCAGAGAGCGAGAGATATTTCTCTAGCGAGCAGTCTTCACTTTCCTTCTGCAGAGAAATTGTCGGTACTTATTGCTGGGAACTACCATATTCGCCAAGATTTAGGTGTGCCTAACTATCTAATGGGCCAAAATCCTCAATTGGAGCGACAACAAATCGTTGCCATTTCATTTATGGAAGTCAGTGAAGGCTCCAATGATCCTTCGGAATACCTGCAGCAGTTTAGCGATGTGGCTGCATTTGATTTTATTTGGTTTACACCAGCGGTTAGCAATGAAGACTATTGTGCCTCATTATTACAATAATGAAGAATATTTACGGAGCGCCCTACCTTTAATCGTATGTCACATCCATTGACCAGAACTCTCAGTATGAGAGATAGCGGGATCCCTCGATTCTATAGTTTTATAGCAGAACAGAACTGTAGAAGAGAAATTTTAATTATCCTTTTATCGAATCAAGAGTTGTGCCCGTGAAAACCGTTTTTTATAAGATGCGGACTCTATTCACTGCCGACTTCCTAAAGCTACTTATACACGGTGCTTGAATAAATGCGAATTTCCGGAGACACTTGTCAGACATGATGCTGAGACCACACAAAATTGCTGCCAGATCACTACTATTGTTAATCCTCTTTTTGGCGTTTTCCGCGGCTCAAAGCTTTGCCCAAATAAGAAACTACGCCGAAGACGAGATTAATGATCTTGGCTACGATGAGGGTGGTGAGTTTAATTTTGTCCGTGTTCAGTTTGATACTTATTATGGCAGAGGATATGGCTATGGACCTTGGTCTATAGATTTTCCTGATGCTGATATGAATTTTCTTCGCGGTGTATCGCGGCTGACAAATATTCGAGTAATGAGTGATCCAATCGTCTTGCGTTTTGACGATGAGAAAATATTCGATTACCCCTTTCTCTACATGTTGGAAGTGGGTCAGGGGGGTGGCATTACTCTTAGCCCTGGCGAAGTTGAAAATCTGCGAGAGTACTTGCTCCGCGGAGGCTTTCTCTTGATCGATGATTTTTGGGGTCAGCAGCAATGGGATAATTTTTACTCAGCTTTCTCCCAAATTTTCCCGGATCGCGAAATTGTTGAATTAAAACCAGATCACGAAATATTCCATATTTACTATGATATCGATGGCCCGCAAATGATTCCCGCTCTTTACCGCACAGACGAATATGGAGAGCAAGGAATAAACTTTGCTACTAACCACGGAATACTCGATGACTCTGGAAGAGTAATGGTTTTGATAAACTGGAATTCAGATATGGGGGATGGTTGGGAGCACACTTATCATCCAGCATATCCAACACGCTACGCTAATTCTGCTTATCGCTTGGGCATAAATTATTTGATGTACTCAATGACACACTAGAGTGAATCCCAATCCTAGCGCTCAAAGATTTAACCTTAGTCAAAAATCTAAATGAAAAACCACACAAGGTAATTCAAATGAAAAAATTTACGCGTAATTTTCTTATTATTGTATTAGCAACGGCAGCAATTGGTCGCGCTAATGCGACACCCTACGACCATATTCACTTAACCGCCACTAGTGCTATTGAAGCTGTTAACTGGTACGTAAAACATTTCGGCGGCGAAGCTGGGCGTTTTGGCCATGCTGATGAAGGTTCGGGCTATGCGATTGATCGCGTTTATTACGATGACCTCGGTGTTATTTTCTTTGAAAGAGAACCAACCGGTGGCTCGGTTGGAACTGGAGTCGATCACATCGGCTTCTCGATGGAGAATGTTGAAGAAGCTATCGCCAATATTGTCTCAGATGGTGGCATTCAGCTGGGTGACCTGGTCCAGTTTAGTGGTATGACCATCGGTTTTGTAGAGGACCCCTGGGGTACAAAAATCGAACTTATCGATGATCCTGATCTGAGAGGAACTCACCACCTACATTTGTCATCTCCAAACCCTACTTCGACACTTGCCTGGTATGCGGAAAATTTTGGTGTTGCCAGCGAACAGTGGAAAGGCGTGTTACCTGCGATCAACTACGGCAATATATGGTTAATGGTAGCTCAGTCTGAGGGTGAAGTTGTACCTACTGAAGGACGAGCCTTTGACCATTTAGGGTGGAAATTTGACGATCTTACCGCGGCACAAGAAATATTAGAAGGAAATGGCGTAGAGTTCACGATCGAGCCACGGCCTTATCGGAATATCAGGATATCTTTTGTCCAAGGCCCCGATGGTGTGCGAATCGAATTGGTGGAACCACCTAAGCAATAAAAGAGAGTAAAAAGTCAGTGATTGTATCACTAAGAAATTTGATTTGAATTTAAGGTGCTTCTCATGGTGTGTCGATTGTAGGATTTTTAAGTTTGTCGGCTCTTTCGACCATTAAGGCACCGAGATTAATGCTTCTGAAATCGTTCGACGACCAGTGAGATAGGCGATTATTAACTCAACATCCTTCTCCACACAACTGTCGCTATTGGTATAAATATACTCGGCACTAAGTTGTTCGATATTATCTGCCTTCTTGATGATGTCTTTGAATGCTTGAATTTCCATAGGAGGCAATCCGCGATCTTGATAGAAATCGATTAGGAGCCTCATTTCCTTTTCTGTTAGTTGATCAGCAAGAATGTTTACAATGCCTGCTTCAAAGTTATTCCAGGAATAAGATCTCGAGTAGCAAGCGGCGATATTTTGAGTTAGATATATGGGAAGGTTGATTTCGACTGAAGTACTGACAATGCTGGTATAGGTGCGAATAATTATTCTGGCCTGTTCCTGAGCAACTGATTGAAATTTGTTACCCAGGTTGGTTGCTCGAAGTAAACGCCCGGCTTCACGCTGTGCGTCTGCACTGACGGAATTGCTCAGAGTAAGCATCACACCAATGAAAGTGAATGATAGGGCTAGGTTTAATAAGGAGCGTGCTGAGATCCCCGTTCTTTTATTTGGCATGGACAATGAAGTTATCGTGGCTTCTGGATAATGATTTTTCACGGACAATTTCAAACCGGACAGTGACTGACCTTTGATATTCTACTTCATCAAATATTGGTGCGATAGCAACAGTAGAGTGTCTCAAGGTCAAAGATGTAACGCGAAAAGATCAGGATTCAGCCAACACTTCTCAACTCGTTGCGGTCATCGGTATGGCCGCTCTTATGTGTCAGCTTCCTTGATTAATGTGGCAATATTGATTTAATTTTTACTATTCCTGATCTTGTTTTGGTAGTGAGCAAAACTGCCTGGGAAGAGTCTAATCATCATGCAACTAACACTGCAGTAAATAGTGTTTTTTGTGTGAGTTGTCACAATTTATTTGAAAGCATTTGCCAAAATCGAGGGCCAAATTGTTGGTTAGATTAATTGACTGATAGCCGAGGCAGTGACAGCATACTGACATTAGTAAAACGAATTGGATAGATCTTAGTGCATTCTTCAAAACGAGTTCTTTTTTTAGACTTAGTACTGTCACTTTTCCGGCTCAACGGCCTTCTTATAGC
>CAWKZI010000076.1:0-8363 GCA_963854365.1 Gammaproteobacteria bacterium | reverse complement strand
GATGGAACTGTTAGTGTTACATTTTTCATTGAGCCAGGCAATCGCACCTATGTAAATCGAATTAACTTTGCCGGGAATTTATCGACAGCAGATGATGTGTTGCGAAGAGAGATGCGACAGTTAGAAAGTGCGCCTGCTTCCAATCTTCAGATTGAGCAGTCGAAAGTTCGTCTTGAAAGATTGGGGTACTTTGAAACAGTAGAAGTAGAAACCGAAGAGGTGGCTGGAACACAAGATCAAATTGATGTGAATTATGATGTGTCGGAACAAAATTTCGGTGCGATCAGTTTTCAAGTAGGGACAGGTAGTCGTGGTAATTTTTTCCTCAGCTCAAGTTTACAAGCCGCTAATTTTTTGGGAACGGGCCGAACCGTTGGAGTCGGTGTTAATAGAAGCCGTTTTCAAAAAGGGTTAAATTTTAGTTACACCGATCCTTTTTTTACTCCTGACGGAGTTAGTCGGGGATTCAATCTCTTCGCTCAAGAAATTGACTCCCCTTGGAATGTTTCTAGCTTTAACACGACTTCTTACGGTGGCTCGCTCAGCTTTAGTTATCCCTTGAGTGAGATTATGGTATTGGGTTTTGATTTGGGCTTTACTCACACAGAGTTAAGTGCAGGTTTTGGTTCGGTGCAAGAAATCGAAGCCAGTCCAATTTTATTCGATGGTATTGATAGCTATATTATATCTCCACCAAACCTTAACGTATTTGATGGTCCCGTAATGGACTCAGTTCTGGGGAATGTAGCCGACCTCAGAGATGATCAGCTTCAGCGCAGTGGAGACTTAGGTTTTGTCGATAAATTTGGTGACTCTTTTGATAATGTCACTATCACGGGCACCTGGTTTAGAAACACGCTTAACCGAGGTCAGCTCGCTAATGATGGAAGCCTTCATAGCCTAGGTGTTGAAATCACTCTTCCCGGTAGTGACCTAGAATATGCTCGAATCAATTATAGCAACCAAATGTACTGGCCAATCGCAGGAAGTAGGGAATGGGTTGTGTCTTTGCGCACCAACCTTGGTTTTGGCTTCGGATATGGTGATAATGGTCAAATGCCATTTTTTAGTAATTTCTTCGCCGGTGGCCTGATTCAAGGGGGAGGGCAGTTGCGTGGCTATGAGGAGAATAGCTTAGGGCCGAGAAGTACGGCAGGCGCGCGCTACCTAACGCAGAATGGCCTTAGCTTGCAGAGAGGTGAAGATGGTCAAATTCTGCTTGATGAGTCAGGTAATGCGGTTGGCATAAATAATAATGATGTTGGTTATGAAACCACGGTGTTGAGGGATGCAACTGGTGTCCCGCGGCTGGATGCTAATGGAAACCCCGAGATTGCTTTGGCAATACAAAATTTCTACCTTGATGATGATTATGACAATTTTGGTGGTAATATACTGGCCATAACATCACTTGAGCTACTATTTCCACTACCGTTTCTTGATGATACAAGCCGTATTAGGTCGGCTTTTTTTATTGATGCTGGAAATGTCTTTTCGTCACATTGTACCGATAGACAGCGGTTATCACAGGATTGCTCGAATTTCGATGTTGGAGAATTGCGCTACGCAGCGGGTGTTAGCGTAACTTATCTGTCACCATTTGGTCCGCTAACGTTTTATGTGGCAGCGCCGTTTGGCGGAGAAAGTGACGATACTAAGACCTTTGATTTTACTGTAGGACAAGGGTTTTAAATTTGAGGGTGAGACTTGGTTTGATTAAATAACCGCCGTTAATAGCGGGAATTAGTTGGAAATTTATTAAAGGTAAAGTTGAAAAGGTCAGTATTAGAGTCTGGCAGTTGAAGTATAAATTGGAGAATACACGTGAAAAACATTAAGAGTATTATAGCTTGTCTTAGTCTTGCAGTTGTCTCCCAAGGCGCGTTTGCACAAGATACTAAAATTGGTGTGTTGAATGCTTTGCAAGCGTTGTTCAATTCAGAATCAGCCAAAGTTGCTCAAGAGGAGATACGGCAAGAGTTCATTATCGATGAAGAAAGAGCATTAGAGCTCACTACATCGCTTACTGAGCTGCAAGAGGAATATCAGCAAAATGAAGCAGTAATGACGGAAGCGGAGATTAACCGTATGAACTCCAATGCCCAGGATTTGCAAGTACAGTTGCAATTGATTCAAGAAAGAGTTCAAACTGCTCTGCAAGAAAAGAACCAAGAATTTCTAGCCAGCATGCAAGAAGAGCTCGCCGAAGCTGTGACTGATGTTGTTGCTGAGGGAGGGTATGATTTAATATTAAATGTGGATAGTGCTCCTTATTTCGCGCCGGTATTAGATATAACTGCTAAGGTCACCGCTAAGCTCAATGAAAGTTCTCAACGCGAGTAGCAAGAGATACGTTTATGCATATAAGCGCCAGGTGACACATGAAAAGCTATACACTTGGCGAGATTGCTAAACTATTAGATGTGCAGCTGATTGGCGACGATCAGGTCGTAATAAATGGACTTGGGACGCTTAGTGGTGCAGGCGCTCAGCAGCTCAGTTTTCTCAGTAACCCTGCCTATATTGATCAGCTTTCATCCTGCAAAGCATCAGCTGTAATAATTTCTGAAAAATTTTCTGATATATGCCCAACAAATAAGCTTATTTCTTTGGCCCCCTACGTTACTTTTGCTAAAGCTAGTGCATTATTTGATCTGGTCCCTTTTCCTATTTCTAGGATTCATCCCACGGCTATAGTTCACGATTCAGCGCGGCTTGCGGAAGGTGTTTCAGTAGCTGCCAATACGGTGATCGGTGCCGATGTGTTCATTGGCGCGAATTCGGAAGTCGGAGCTGGAATAACGATTGGAGAGGGATCTACACTTGGGGAAAATTGCAAATTGCATAATGGCGTCACTCTTTATCACAAGGTCTCATTGGGCTCGAATGTTATAATTCATAGTGGAGCTATTATTGGAGCCGATGGTTTTGGTTTTGCCTTTGATGGGAAGAAATCAATAAAAATTCACCAGCTCGGATCCGTCCGAATTGCCGACGATGTAGAAATCGGGGCTGGTACGACTATCGATCGTGGGACCATTGAAGATACCGTGATTGGTCTGGGTGTGAAAATTGATAATCAGGTGCAAATCGGTCACAACTGCACTATAGGCAATCACACTGTCATTTGTGGTTGCGTTGCAATTGCTGGTAGCGTGAGGATCGGAGAATACTGCCTTATGGGTGGGGCTTCAGGAGCTGTAGGGCACATAAGTATTGCTGACAAGGTGCAAGTTAGCGCTATGTCTTTGGTTAGCAGCTCTATAACAGAGGCAGGGATGTACTCATCTGGAACAGGTCATATGAAGACTTCGCTCTGGAAAAAATTGATTGTACGATTTAAGCAACTAGATAGTATCGCGAAGAGATTAAAAGAATTAGAGAAGTCTACCGATAAAGAATAAGATTAGTTTTAGCCTCGCTAAAGGACGAATTAGAGACATTGTATGTTAATGAATGTTGAAGATATAAAAGAATATCTACCCCAGCGCTATCCATTTTTGTTGGTAGATCGTGTGGTGGAAATGGAGCTCGGAAAATCTATCGTTGCGTATAAGAACGTGACTGTAAATGAGCCGTTTTTTATTGGTCACTTTCCTGGTCAGTCGATAATGCCAGGAGTGCTAATTATAGAAGCCTTGGCGCAAGCGGCTGGGGTGCTCGGCTTTAAGAGTCAGGAGAAGAAGCCAAAAGATGGTTACTTGTATTATTTTGTTGGTGCTGACAATGTTAGGTTAAGGCGACCAGTTGTTCCGGGTGACCAGCTAATGCTAGAAGCGTCGATTATAACTAATCGCCGAGGTATCTATAAATTTGCTGCTAAGGCTACTGTCGACGGTGAGCTGGTGGGAGACATGACCATTATGTGCGCCGAAAGGCAGGTAGATATAGAGTAATTTAATGATTGACGAAACTTCGAAAATAGATCCCACGGCAAATATTGCCAGCGATGTAGTAATTGGGCCTTGGTCTGTAATAGGCCCCAATGTATCTATCGGCCCTGGAACTGTAATTGAATCCAGCGTGATAATTCGGTCGAATACTAAAATAGGCAGTAATAACAGAATCTTCCAGTTCAGCTCTGTAGGAGAGGATCCAGCAGATAAAAAATTTACTGGTGAAGAAACTTGGCTAGAAATTGGCGACAATAATATTTTTCGCGAAGGCGTTACGTTACACCGAGGTACTGGCTCAGGAGGTAGTCTTACTAAAATAGGTAGCGATAATTTAATGATGCCATACGTGCATGTGGCTCATGACTGCATGGTGGGTGACAATACAGTATTTGCTAACAACGTTGGTATCTCTGGGCATGTGTTAGTTGGCGATTGGGTTATTCTCGGTGGTTATGCTGGCGTAAATCAGTTTTTGAGAATTGGCGATCACGCTATGGTCGGCGGGATGACTCATATCACTAATGATATTCCAGCTTATGTGATTGTGAGTGGCAGGCCAGCTTCTGTTCGTAGTATAAATGCGATTGGGCTAGAACGGCGAGGTTTCAATAAAGAAGCGATCGCAGATATACGGGAAGCATTTAAGATTATCTATAAACGAAACTACAGCTTACAAGAAGCAATTGATCAGCTCAAAGCGATGAGCGAGAGTTGCCAGGCTTTGGATATTTTGATCGCTTCATTGGAATCTTCAGAGAAGGGAATTCATCGATAATTTTATCATTGCACTTTGCTATGACTCGTTTTGGCAAAAGTTACTGCCCCTTTATTTTCATAACTACCCTAAATGTGTTGAGTTAGAATCACAGGGTTACAAATTCTCTACTAATTAGAATATATCATCCTATGATAGAGTCCATTCGGTTTGGCATTGTTGCCGGTGAGAAATCTGGAGACATTCTCGGCGCGGGCTTAATTTCAGCTCTTAGAGAATTATATCCTCAGGCAGAATTTTTTGGTATTGGCGGGTCTGCGATGCTGGAGCTTGGTTGTCGCTCGTTGGCAGCGATGGATAGACTATCAGTGATGGGCTTTGTTGAACCATTGGGGCGCCTGCCTGAACTACTTTCAATTAAGAATAAATTGGTCACCGAATTTACAAAAAACCCACCAGACATTTTTATCGGTATTGATTCTCCTGGCTTCAATACTCGCCTAGAGTTTGAATTACGCTCACTTGGTATAAAGACTGTTCACTATGTTAGCCCTAGTGTTTGGGCTTATCATGAAAGTCGAATTCACAAAATCAAAAAAGCTGTGGATTTGATGTTGACGCTATTCCCATTTGAGACTGCAATCTATAAACAACATGAGATTCCAGTTACCTGTGTGGGACATCCTTTGGCTGACACCATTGGATTAGAAGATAATCAGCTGGCATCAAGGGCGGTACTCGATTTCTCTGCAGAAGATCAATTGGTAGCATTGATGCCCGGAAGTCGGTCGGGGGAAATCAAACGATTAGCGCCAGCTTTTATTTTGGCGGCGGCAGGATCATTACAGGATATGCCGAAATTAAAATTTGTGATTCCGTGCAGCGGCCCTGAGGCAAGAAAACAAATTCAAGCAATAATAGCGCGTCTTAGTATAAGCAAACCGGAACGATTTTTTTTGGTTGATGATTCTCATTTGGCGATAAGTGCATCAAATTTAGTGATGCTTGCTGCAGGCACTGCAACTTTGGAGGCGATGCTGTTACGGCGTCCAATGATTGTGAGTTATAAAGTGGCAGGTTTAACTTACATGATTGCATCAAGAATTCTTAAAATTTCCAAATTTGCATTACCTAACCTTCTCGCTGACAAAGCACTAGTGCCTGAATTCATACAACATGGTGTGCAGGTGGCTTCGCTCCGTGAGCAGATTGTTAAATTTATGACAGGAGATTTTGATAAAATCGGTCTGTTAGAGGAATTTGATCGGCTCCACAAAGAATTACGCAAAGGCGCCTCCAGGCAGGCTGCAAATGAAATTCAAAAACTAATTAAAACCGAACAGTTACAATTAGGGTTGGGGTGAAAAAAACTCTCGACAGTTATAACTCCGATAATTCAGCAAAAATTATTGCTGGAACTGACGAAGTCGGCAGGGGGCCTTTAGCTGGTGATGTCGTAGCGGCTGCGGTAATACTCAATCCACAGATTACAATTGATGGATTGACTGACTCCAAGAAACTTTCTCCCAATCTGAGGCTCAAATATTTTGAGTTAATTGTCGCAAACGCACAAGCTTTTGCTATAGCCAAAGCGACAGTTGCTGAGATTGATGAGATTAATATCTTAGAGGCTAGTTTACTGGCCATGCACCGTGCTGTTAAGCAATTGCACGTCCAGCCGGATTTTGTCTATGTTGACGGTAATCACTGCCCTAAGTGGAACTATGATAGCCAATCTGTAGTGAGAGGTGATTCCTTAGTGCCGGCAATATCAGCGGCTTCAATACTTGCCAAGGTTACTAGGGACCGAGAAATGGAAAGGCTTGCTGAGCTATACCCTCTTTACGGTTTCGCTCAGCACAAAGGTTATCCAACAGCAGCTCACCTTAGTGCTTTGGAAAGTCACGGTCCTTGTGAAATTCATCGTCGTTCATTCGCTCCGGTAATGCGCCTTCTGGGATCCAGTAAAGTTTAAGAAAACCCCAATAAAACTTAAAATTCGGTGAATCGTTGCTACACTTTCGTGTCGAAACGATTCTTGAAAAAGAGTATATTGTTCCTCTATTTCTCACCCCGGTTTAAACGACTTATATGCTTGAAAATCCCTCTTCAACAGCCTCTTTGCCAGCTTTCTCTAAAGACGATACTCAGGTCTCCTCTCATGCATTGCCACAAGTTCCTCCGCAGCCCTCTTCAGATCAGTCTTCGCCTAATCAGTTTGCGCAGCCAAACCTCGCTCAACCGTTCACTCATTTGCGGCTGCATTCTGAGTTTTCTATAAATGATGGGCTAATAGCTATCAAGCCACTGGTTGCACGAATGTTGGAGTTAAAAATGCCGGCGGTAGCTGTAACAGACATGGCTAATCTGTTTGCTCTAATTAAATACTATAGCAAAGCATTGAAAGCCGGAATAAAACCAATATGTGGCTGCGATGTGCTTATTGCTGATGAAAACCAAAATACTCAAACTCGGTTGGTCTTATTGGTTAAAAATCACGCAGGGTATTTAAATCTAACCCAACTAATTTCTGATCTCTATACCGAAAACACTTCCAGTGGAGTGCCAGTTATTAACAAAGCCAAGCTAGCGCAGCATGCCGAAGGCTTAATTGCGCTTTCAGGTGCTCAGGAAAGCGACATCGGCGAAGCCCTTCTCCAGGGAGATATGGAGTTAGCTCATGAGTTATTGATTCAATGGCGAGAAATTTTTCCAGAAAGCTTTTATCTTGAACTACAACGCGTTGGTAAAAACGACGAAGAGGAATACATCGAACTGGCACTGGCAATGTCTTTGAGGACTGGATGCCCGGTGGTCGCTACTAACGATGTTCGCTTTATCTCTAAAGATGATTTCGAAGCCCATGAAGTTAGAGTGTGTATTAATGACCGCCGCACATTGGATGACTCTAGACGACCGCGTAACTACACTGAAGAACAATATCTTAAAACTAGCGAAGAAATGGTGCAGCTTTTTGCTGATGTCCCTGAGGCTTTGCAAAATGCCTTCGAAATCGTCAAACGTTGTAATCTGGTTTTGGAACTTGGCACGCCCTGTTTGCCGAACTACCCCATTCCGGATGGTTATAACATCGATGAATACTTAACGAAGCTCAGTGCAGAAGGTTTAGAGAAAAGGCTAGTAACTATTTTTGGGAAAGAGTGTAAGTCCCCACGTAAAAACGAAGCTACTTATCAGGACCTTTTAAAACCTTATCACGAACGGTTATATCTCGAATTGCAGGTGATAAATCAAATGGGTTTCGCTGGCTATTTCCTGATTGTGATGGAATTTATTCAGTGGGCGAAAGATTCAGGTATTCCTGTGGGGCCAGGACGAGGTTCTGGAGCAGGCTCGATAGTGGCCTATTCCTTAGGGATTACTGATTTAGACCCTCTCAAATACGATCTCCTTTTCGAGCGATTTCTCAATCCAGAGCGAGTATCAATGCCTGATTTCGATGTGGATTTCTGCATGGAGGGGCGGGATGCAGTTATTCAGCATGTGGCGGAGCTCTATGGTAAAGATGCTGTGTCCCAAATTATTACATTCGGCACCATGGCGGCAAAGGCTGTCGTTCGAGATGTTGCGCGGGTGCAGGGAAAGCCTTATTCGTTAGCAGATAAGCTTTCAAAACTTATTCCCTTTGAGGCAGGAATAACCTTAAAGAAAGCTTTCGAAGATGAGCCTCAGCTCGGTCAATTTGTTGATGCTGATGAAGATGCTCAAGAGATTATGGAGATGGCCTACAA
>CAWKZI010000075.1:0-8395 GCA_963854365.1 Gammaproteobacteria bacterium | reverse complement strand
TTTGCAGTTTCTGCGGGGTCAGTTTTTGCCACAACGCAAATCAAATCGGCAGTGCCACCGTTAGTCAAGAAGGTTTTTTGACCGTTGATTATATAATTCCGTCCATCATTGATTGCTGTTGTCGCTATTGCTTGCAAATCTGAACCTGTCCCGGGCTCAGTCATAGCAATGGCGGAGACTATCTCGCCGGTGGCCATTTTTGGTAGCCATTTTAGTTTTTGCTCTTCCGTCCCATAAGAGTTTATATAGTGGGCAACAATCCCCGAGTGCACACCATTACCAAAGCCACTGATGCGGGCATAGCCTAGCTCTTCAACCAAAATCATCTCATGTTTGAAATTACCTCCGCCGCCGCCGTACTCCTCCGGAATCGAGGCACAAAGAATTCCTGCCTCGCCGGCCTTTAACCAAGCTTCACGATCGATAAATCCTTGTTTTTCCCACTTTCCTACCTGAGGAAGGAACTCTTTTGATAAAAATTTCTTTACTGCATCTCTCATGATATGCAGTTCTTCATCCATCCAAGGTGACTGGTAGTTTTCAAACATTGTCTGTCTACTTTATAGTTATTAATCTTACTATTATGGGTTTCTCAATTATTAGTCTCGCGGCTCTAGCACAACGTCGATGAAACTGAATTGTCTAGGCTTCAACTTCATTCATTCTCTCCACGATCATGGCGTTGGCTGTACCGCCACCTTCACAAATAGCTATCAACCCATAACGCGCATCTCTTCGCTCTAATTCATGCACGAGAGTAGTCATTAGTTTCGCGCCAGTTCCTCCAAGCGGGTGACCTAGAGCCTGAGCTCCACCGTTTACATTCAACTTATCCAAATCGGCGTTCAACGCTTTTGCCCAAGCCAGAGGCACAGAACCAAAAGCCTCATTAACCTCATACAAGTCTATATCATCTATATTTAGGCCTGCTTTTTCCAAGACCTTTTGGGTTGCAGGGATCGGGCCCTCTAGCATAATCACCGGATCAGAACCCACTACAGCTAGAGAGTGAATTTTTGCTCTTACTGGTAAATCATATTTTTTTACCGCATCTTCATTGGCAATCATGATAGCCGCAGCTCCATCACTAATCTGACTCGCAGTACCCGCTGTAATCACTCCACCTTCTCTTAATACATTTAGAGATTGCATAGCTTCCAATGTCGCTCCAGAGCGAATACCTTCATCCACATCATGAATATCAGCGCTGCCATCTTGAAGCTTAATATTTATCGGTACGATTTCTTGTTTGAAATATCCATTTTCAGTCGCTTCAGTGGCACGTTGATGGCTAAGCAAGCCGAACGAATCCAAATCATCTCTGCTAATATCATATTTCTCTGCCAATAATTCAGCGCCATCAAATTGACTAAACTGAATTCCCGGATATTGAGTTTCCAATCGTTCTCCTTTTGGAATACCGCGACCATTGGCTAGGCCGTCTTTAATATTGGATCCGATTTCAACAGTACTCATGGCTTCAACTCCACCAGAAATAATCACATCCTGGGTTCCCGACATTACCGCCTGAGCACCAAATTGAATTGCTTGCAAAGATGAACCACACTGACGATCTACTGTAGTACCAGGCACCTCTAAGTCGAGCTTCGAAGACATTGATACATTGCGCCCGAGATTCCCTGCTTGTGAGCCGATCTGCATAACAACACCAAAGATCACATCATCAACGGCATTAGTGGGAATGCCAGTTCTATCGACTAATTCATCGATAACAATTGCGCCCATATCAACAGGATGTATTTCACATAATCTACCTTTCTTTCTTCCCGTTGCAGTTCGCACTGCTCCTACGATATATGCATCAGCCATTTTTTTATTTTCCTTCTATCTTAAATCTAAATTAATTAAATATTATTACGTGTTTTTCCACGCTGTTTCTTACTACCCGAGTATTCAATTTTTATGTTTCTAAATCGCCGGCATTCTTATGCCAGCATCAAGCCTTATAGTTTCGCCGTTGAGATAACCACAGGTCACAATATGAGCTGCTTCAACTGCAAATTCATCTGGGTTTCCCAGGCGTTTTGGGAATTGAGTGATTGCTATTAAAGGTTCTTTAACTTCATCAGGAGCACGGGATAGCAATGGCGTCTCAAAGACTCCTGGAGCGATAGTATTAACTCGAATACCACGCTTTCCCAAATCTCTAGCAATAGGTAAAGTCATAGCAACAATGCCACCCTTTGAGGCGGAGTATCCGGCCTGACCTGTTTGACCATCGAATGCGGCTATTGAAGCCACGTTAATTATTACGCC
Source organism: Gammaproteobacteria bacterium (assembly GCA_963854365.1). Lineage (GTDB taxonomy): Bacteria > Pseudomonadota > Gammaproteobacteria > Pseudomonadales > Pseudohongiellaceae > UBA9145. Next base: position 6,118 of record CAWKZI010000075.1, on the reverse strand, counting down.
ACGCTCACCATCTTCTGTTACCGGCTCATTCAACTGCATCACTTCAGCACAGAGTCTAAGAACGTTAAAAGTACCTATAAGATTGACTCTGACAATGTGCTCAAACTTTTCCAGCGGCATTGGTCCATTCTTGCCTACAGTTCGTGCGGCACCACCAATGCCGGCAGAATTTATATTGATATGAACAGTGCCGAATTTTTCTTTGGTGGTGGCTATTGCACTGGCTACCGCGGACTCATCAGCAACATCACCAGCCTGCCAGATCGCCTGCGCGCCAAACTCTGTTGCCGCCTGTTGAAGTGACTCGGCATTTAAATCAAAGAGCATGACATTAGCACCTGCAGCGACAAAATTCCGTGCCGTTGCCAGTCCCAAACCAGAAGCTCCACCGGTTACAAAAGCTGTCTTATTCGCGAGATCCATTGTTACTTCAATCCAATTAGCTAAGTGATTTTAGGACGCGACAGGATAATCTATCCCTGTCAAAAGTGAAACTTATATAAGCAGCATCAATAAAGAGTAAATGGATCACAAATCCTCAAGTTAACTGTTTATTGTTGAACATCGATCCCCTATCATTCGGCAGTATTTGGTAAATTATCAATTTCAAACTGCAGCTTTAAATCAAGGAATAAAGATGGGACCACTCAAAGGAATTCGAGTAATTGAAATGGCAGGTATAGGACCTGGACCTTTTTGCGCAATGATGCTTTCAGATATGGGGGCAGAAGTAATAAGAGTGGATCGACTCAGCCAAAAGGGCACAGGTCATCGAGCCAATGTACTGGGTCGAGGAAGACGCTCCCTAGCCTTGGATTTAAAGAACCCGAAAGCGGTTGATACCGTACTGAGCCTCATCGATAAAGCTGATATTGTTATAGAAGGGTTCCGTCCTGGAGTAATGGAACGCTTAGGTCTAGGGCCAGATATATGTTTGGCACGAAATTCTGGCCTGGTTTTCGGCCGCATGACTGGTTGGGGGCAAGATGGTCCGCTAGCCAAGGCTGCCGGTCACGACATTAATTATATTTCCATAGCTGGCGCTCTCGGCGCCATGGGATACTCAGACCGACCGCCGGCGCCACCATTGAACCTAGTGGGAGATTTCGGTGGAGGAGCAATGTATTTATTAGCTGGAGTTCTCGCGGCGCTTATAGAACGCAGTAGCTCCGGAAAAGGTCAAGTGATAGATGCTGCCATGACAGATGGCACTGCCAGTCTTCTGAGTGGGTTTTTCGGACTGATGGCCATGGATATGTGGACAACAGATAGAAGCAGTAACAAGCTTGATGGTGGCGCACACTACTACGGAAGTTATGAGTGCAGTGACGGCAAATATATTTCTATCGGGTCAATTGAACCACAATTCTACGCGCTTCTCTTAGAGAAAGCAGAAATCACCGATCCGCTGTTTCAAGTGCAGCAAGATCAACTAGCTTGGCCAACATTAAAAGAGAAACTCGCGAAATTATTCATTCAGAAAACTCGCGAGCAGTGGTGTGTGCTTATGGAAGGGACGGATATTTGTTTTGCTCCGATACTGGATCTCGGCGAAGCACCTAACCATCCTCATAATAAAGCTCGAAATACTTATGTGGAGTTCGAGGGAGTTGTGCAACCTTCGCCTGCGCCACGATTTAGTCGAACTCAAAGTAAGATTCAGTCAGCGGCGTCACTCGTCGGAGAACATTCAGAAGAAATACTGTCGGACTGGGGTTATTCGGATACTGATATCCAAGAACTAAAGGATACTCAAGTTATTTAATCACTAGTTATGAAAAATTAATCTCTAATAGTCCCTCTCTAGCCGGCATCTTGAGTGCCCGTGATCGCGCCATTTGTCAATTGAGCGAGCCTCAAGAACATACCTAGTTTGATGTATCGCAAACCTACCAAAGCATGATCTCTGAAGGCTCATAAAGTTAACTCTTTTACTTTCCCCCATGCCAGTTAGGTAAGAGGAGAAGAAACCATAAAGGATTTCATGAAAAGTCTTCCAGCAAATTTTCCTGATACAGCACGCATCTGCATCCTCCCGCGTTACTCCCGGTGGACAGAATAAACCGGTAGCTCACCGCTTAGATCATTCAGCCTATAGATTAGCATTGGAATTAGTGAAACTTGATGGTAGATTGACGACCTTTAGCAGCAAGCAAAGTCATTTCAAAATGGATTTTCTTTGCATGAATGTAAAACTAACACATAATTTTTGACACATGACCTCCGGGTTGATTGCTATTTTAAGAGGCAGTACGAATGAATAAGATAGGACTAGTGATTGGGCTATTAAGCCTTTTAATAGCTTGCGAAACTTCCTACGATCCAAACGATGGAATTGGTCGTATTCGCACACAACGCGATGTGGATGCCTATAATGCGACTGTAAGTGCCACAGATGACAAGCTAGTGTGTACAAGAGAATCGGTTATTGGCTCAAATATTCGACAATTTGTGTGCCTCACAGCACGCCAAAGAGAACAGCAGAGAATTGCGATACAAGCTGGCTTAGACGATATACGCAATTCTCCAGCCGGGCTTGGACAATAAACTAATAAAGAATATTCTGACGCTAAGGTCTTTGAAATAAATGTTGAATCAGTTTTAAGCTCATATTTTGGGTTTGTTATGTCCCTTAATCCTGAGCCTATCGTCCAGTGATACTTCTTTACACTGCGATTCTCGGAAACCAATTTCCCGAGTTTCTGTTGCATTCGAATAAGGACTTTTTAAGTTCTACTTCTGAGAAATTCAAATATCGTACAAAATAAGTCTGAAGTGATAGGCTACCTACAATATGCGTTCCGCGCACAATGTCAATAAGCTAGAGGATACGAGCCCTCTAGTAGCTTTCCGGCCTCTTGATGGTTGAGTTGATTCTGTGTAGCTGAATTTAATCTTAGCTTGCGTATAATAACTATCTAGTCCCTAGAGAATTAACCTGATGATAATGGTTCAAAGTACATTTCAACTTATACCGGATAGCCGGGAAGAAGCATTGAAGTTGATGAAGAATATGGTTCGGCTTTGTCGGCTGGAACATGGCTGCCTAAGTTATGAATACTTTGAAGGTGTTACTGAAACCAATCAAGTAATCTTGCTACAAGAATGGAAAGATGCTGATTGTTTACAAGAGCATTACCATACAGATCATATGGAAGCCTTCATCGGTAAATTGGGAGATTTCTTAGAAAGCCCTATTACAACTCGCAGCTACATGTCGCAAGAAGATGGCCATATTTCAACACAGACAAACGATGACACCGCCAAACCCGAACAAACAATTCACTAGTATCACAGTTCTATTTATTCGCTTTATAAATTTCAAAACTATACTCTTTAGCCTTATCTCTTCGACAAGCGTCGACCATTCTATTGACGGGACTCATATTCTTTTATTTCAATAGTGATGCTTCCTGCTAGGGCGTTTGGAATAGGAAATGTAAGAGCGTATTGCGAGATCTTCCAACCTTGCTCGGTTTTGATAAGAATCCCAGTTCCTCGACTTGTGCCATAGCTAGCACTTTGTAATATTTCATCAAACCAAGCACTTCCACCATTTGGAGTGAAATTTACATTCCTGATTTCTGGAAGATAGATCCAACCATTACTCCTACTGGCATAAGCCTTGAATTCTGCCTTCGTCCACCTCTCACCAGCATCACTTCCAAGGAAAATACCATCATCACTCATTAACTGAAAATAGTTTTCCCAGTCAGCTTCTGCTGCTGCGGCATGATAGGTATCCAAAATATTATTTACAGCGATTAAATCCTCAGCACTCTTAGCTGTGACCTGGGAATAGATAAAGAGAGGAAGCAGAAAACAACTAGCAAAAGCAAAGTGGAACATAAAATAATTCGGGGTATATTTCATTGAAGGTTTAATTCCTTAATGTTTCTTGGAGTGGCCCAAGGAAAAAGAAAACTCTAGGAGTCGCAGGCCTACAGATAGATTTTGTAGACAACTAGCTTAAAAGTATTTTGCCTTTTACTCATTCATCGACATTTCTTTCCTCAAATTCTCCAGCATTAAGCCGAGCAAAGTAATCACGGGCAGCAACTCGAACTTTAGGCGCTAGAAGTAAAGTTGAGATCATCGTGGGTATAGCCATGGTTGCATAAACTCCATCGAAAAGACTGATAATTGCATCCATGGACGCTACTGCGCCGACGGTTATAAACCCCATATATCCCCACATATAATATTTTTGTTTCGCAGCACCAAACAAAAACCCCATACATTTGCTTCCGTAATACCAGTAGGTGAGAACTGTGGTAGTGCTCAGTGCAAAAACCATTACTAAAACGAGATAGGATCCAAAGCCAGGGAACACCTGCTCATATGCCTGAGAAGTCAGCGTCACACCTACCGCATCACCCTGCCATACACCAGTTACCAGCAAAGCTAACGCAGTACAGGTACAAACAATCAAGGTGTCAATTATCGGCCCAACCATTGCCACCAGTCCCTCTCGGGCAGGTTCATTGGTCTTTGCGGCCCCGTGGGCAAGAGATTCAGTACCAATACCCGCCTCATTGGAAAACACACCTCGCTGAACACCGATTAGGATTACAGCACCCAAAACACCACCTGAGACTGCATTTCCAGTAAAAGCATCGGTAAATATGAGCATAAACATCGAAGGAATTTCATTAATATTTATCACCAGCAAGGTGCCGGTAACAACGAAGTAAAAAACCACCATAGCGGGCACCAATTTACTCGCCACTGCAGATACACGCTTAATTTTTCCTACAGCGATAGAAAATAGAATACCTGACAATATGAGGCCGGTAAAAAAATCAAATTTAAAATGCGCCTCTGCCGTTGCCAATCCAGAAGGGATTGCCACGAGATCGCGCAGGAGTTGAACGAGCTGATTAATCTGAAAAACTGGCAAAGTCCCAAACATGCCTGCTAAAGCAAACATCCACGCAAGCGGGAGCCATTTTCTGCCGAGACCTTCACGAATGACATACATAGGGCCTCCCTGCAATACGCCGCTATCGTCCTCACCTCGATACATAATAGCTAAAGATGCTGTGTAAAATTTCGTAGAGATACCGACAAGGGCAGTAACCCACATCCAGAAAACCGCACCTGGCCCACCGACCGTTATCGCCACTGCCACACCAGTAATATTGCCAAGACCAATTGTCCCGGCCAGTGCGGTTGCAAGCGCTGCATAGTGAGAAATATCACCTATAGCATCGTTGGATTGATGGGCATACTTTCCACGCAATAAATCGAAACTATGCCCAATATAGCGGAAATGAATTAATCGGGAGTGAAACATGAAGAACAAGCCACCTCCTACCAACAAGACAACTAGAGGCGGCCCCCACATAAAATTCGCGAAGGCTGCTAGCGCGTTTTCGATTTGGATCATAATTTAAATTTGCTCATCTGAAAACGCGAAAGGGGTAAGTGAGATAAAAACCGAGAATTATGGGCGAAGTTCAAGAGTAATCAAGGAATATTCTTAGAGAAACGAAAATCTTCAACTGGGTCGGTGTGTAACAAGTGTTCAACGAAATAGTTCCAGCGTTTTAACATGAAATATCTCGATAAAGAAAAACCATGATCCAAGTTAGGCAATATTAGTAAGTCGAATTCTTTTTCTGCTTCTATTAAAGCCTCTACCACAAGCAAAGTGTTAGACGGATGTACATTGGTATCCATTAAGCCATGAGCAAGAAGCAGATTCCCTTCCAAATTTTCAACTAACAACTGATTAGCCTGACTATCGTAATTTGTTTGAGACGCTGTGCCGCCTTCCGTTTCTGTGATCAAAGGATTGGACTCAGGATAGGTCTCTAATAGACCCTGCCAGCGCTCTCCCCAATCATCTTCATAATTTCGATTATCGTGATTTCCAGCACTGGAAACTGCAACTTTATAGAAATCTGGATAGCGTAAGATACCTGCAGTGGAAGCGAAGCCGCCTCCTGAGTGTCCCCATATTCCTATGCGATCCAGATCCATCCACGGTCGACTCATAGCTAACTGTTTAATAGTTTCTATCTGATCAGGCAAACCATTATCCGCCATATTACCGTAATAGGTATCATGGAAAGATTTGGAACGTCCGGGCGTCCCCATCGCATCTACTTCAACA
>CAWKZI010000074.1:0-8406 GCA_963854365.1 Gammaproteobacteria bacterium | reverse complement strand
GGTGGTTTCTCCTATGGAGATGTGTTGGGCGCGGGAGGAGGCTGGGCAAAAACTATCCTCTTTAATGATGCTTTACGGAAAAATTTTGAGGCTTATTTTAACAATCCGTATACATTAACTCTGGGAATCTGTAATGGTTGTCAGATGATCTCTCTGTTACATGAGTTGATACCTGGTGCCGAAAATTGGCCTACGTTTGTTCGAAATCGATCTGAACAATTTGAAGGTCGCCTCAGTCTCGTAACAATTGAAAAAACAGAATCAGTATTTCTATCAGGAATGGAAGGTTCGCGGTTCCCGCTGGCTGTCGCCCACGGTGAGGGTAGAGCAAAATTTAAAACCGATATTGACCAGAGCATGCTCGCGGGCAGCAACGCTATTGCGCTTCGTTATGTTAATAATAAGGGTCAAATTACAGAAGTGTATCCTGCTAACCCCAATGGTTCCCCGGATGGCATAGCAGGTATTACAAGCAGTGATGGTCGTGTCACAATTATGATGCCTCACCCTGAACGTGTATTTAGAGCGACTCAAAACTCTTGGCATCCCGCTGACTGGCAAGAAGATGCGCCGAGCATGCGTATGTTTCGTAACGCGCGACGATGGCTCAACTAGTGAACTTGGCAAACTCTCGGTCAGGATTAATTTCAGGCACAACGAGGATGTATAATAGCTAGTCTAACTTTTTAAGCCTTAGGGCAACTGTGGCTAATTAGGCTGGTTGTAATGGTTCGCTCTTCACTATGATTTACATTAAACATACGGACAGGGAAACTCTGCTCAACTAAATCCAGGAAATAGTGCTCCAACGTACTCTTGACCACGGGAAATGCGATGTTATCCCAGGGTATCTCGTGCTGATAAAATAGAGCGACTTCTTCGGATTCCACACCGGCTGCGAAATCTAAATCTGCTAATTCTACCCGGAAGAACATATAAACTTGATTGATGGTTGGCAAATTAAAAAGGGTGTAGAGGCTATCTGCAGCAACAATGACATTCGCACCAGCTTCTTCTTTAGTCTCTCGAATGGCTCCGCTTAAGCTAGATTCACCATTTTCCATATAGCCTGCCGGTAAGGTCCATTTTCCGATGCGCGGTTGAATAGCTCGCTTGCACAATAGTACCTGTTCACCATATACCGGCAGAGTTCCTACTACATTCTTTGGGTTCTGATAGAAAATGCTATTACAGCTGTTACAGCAATGACGAGCTTTGTCATCACCTTTGGGAACTCGAAGTTCCAATGGAGCGGCACATTGATGGCAATACTTCATAAGCGGATATTGAAAACATCAAACACTTTGTGCTTTCAAACCTGAGACCAGTAAACAAATGAGGCAGTAGTGTACTGGTTTTTGGGTAAGCAAGGAAAGCGGCCCCTAGGAGAACATTGATTAATTCCAGTATATTGCCTGCTTTTATGAGGTTAATCTCGGAGTGGAGCCGGAATTTCTTAGAGTTTATGGATGCTTGAACCTTTTTTAATCGCATCTCTAACTTCGAGTAAAATCCGTTGCACTTTTCTCGAGAATATCCCTTAATGTTTTAGTGAGCGGAAGTTGAGTCAGTTCTTTCAGTATAGACAGGCGAGTTTTTTGTAGAAGCCTTTCTTGCCAAAAGCTCTGATTATTACTTCCTGAGCCTAATCAATCGCTGCGATAATCTCATTGCTCGATCATCGAAAATAGCAAGAACTTGTACATTAACGTAACCCTATGGGCTTTTTCTAATTGTGCACTTCGCGGCTAGTCACGCATTGCTTCATAAACCATTCGTTGGGCTATATTGTTATCAAATGGAGCGCCACGGGGGCCTCCGCGCTTCTGTTCCATGTAGATCATGTAGAAATCATTCTCCGCATCTACAATGAAGATGGTTCCGCCAATGCCTCGCCAGCCGTAGTTGTGAGGGCCGTTAGCATTAGTACCGTCAGTAGGCTGAAGGTGGAATCCCAAACCCCAGTCTCCGGTATTTCCGTAAAAGAAAAATTCTCGTGACACTTCTGGCCCAATACGTTTCTTCAGCATCAGTTCAAGAGTACTTTTCTCAATAATATGGGTGCCTCGGTACTCCCCATCATTAAGAAGCATCTCTGCGAAGCGCACATAATCTTCTGTGGTGGAATTTAAACCACCACCGCCTGATAGTAACGGTCGTACAATTGTGTTGTCACTCATCGAGCCATGAATTGGTTCGGCGATACGAAACTTTTTGCTAATTGGAACGAAGAAAGTTGTTTCGTCCATTCCAAGTGGGCCAAATATTCTTTCTTGCAACAAGGCGTCGAGGGGTTTTCCTGCGGCTACTTCAATTACAGCGCCAAGTACATCAGTAGAGTGGCCATAATGCCAGGCCGTTCCGGGTTCAAAAAAAACTGGAAGCTTGCCTAAGGTACCGGCTAATTCTCGCGCGGTCATATTGCCTTTAATGTTTTCGCCATACATTTGTCCGAGTGCGCTATTTGGTGAAAATATTTCTTGTATCAAGCCAGATTCATGAGTAAGTAAATTTTCCACTGTCATCACATTTTCTGCCGAGCTAATATTTCCACTTTTCTGGCTGATCACTCTGAGATTATCGAATTCAGGAATGTATTTACTAACAGGGTCATTAAGAGCGATCAGTCCATCTTCAACCATAGATAAAGTAGCTACACTGATGATTGGTTTTGTCATCGAATAAATTCGGAAGAGAGTGTCTTTATTGACAGGTGTCGATCCGCCGGGGCTTTGCATACCAACAGTTTCCAATACTCCGACTCCGTCACTGTTACCTACTAGAAGCAGAGCGCCAGGTATGAACTCACCATCGACAGCTGCTTGCATTTGAGCAACTATTTTTTCGATGTCCGCTTGATCTATGCCAAAGTTAGTAGAATGTATTGGCTTGATTGAACTGAGATTGCTGGCTTCGTCATGATGGTCAGCAATTGCTGCCGCAGAGAGGGAAAATGTCAGGGCAAAAGTTAGCAATGTTGGAAAAGTAATTTGGTTTTTCAATTCGAGTTTCTCCGTAATGAATCGAATGTCTGCCTTAATAGGCTAGTCACGTTGGCATTGGCTATCGATGGTAACTGATGCTAGGAAACCCCACAACTGGGAATCAAGGCTAATCGAAACCTCTGATTATTGATTAACTAACTTCTGCAGTTAGCGTGTCGATTTTATGCTGGCAAACAAGATGTCCACTATAAATAATCCAGAAACAGCCAGCTTTAGTCGGGTCAATAATCACCTCAAAAACTCGAAACGAAGGAAATGTACTGAAGGCGTTTTTCCTCGGCAAAACGAGGTAGATCCTCATTGCCTATGTGTGAAAACCGGATGGAAGCTATCAATCTGAATAGAAAATTGGTCTACGATAACAGGCAATTGTGAGAGTATTAATTTCACTTGTATTTTATTGGGGAATTCCACCATAAACGAGAATTTTAGGTTTTTCCCTTTCGATACTAATGGGTTATAGGCTTCACACTCCTTTAGCAGGCCTTCTTTCCCTCTAATTTTCCGACATAAATGGATTCAAGCACCTTATTAACCCATCAATATATTGTCTTCGAAGTACAGCATTGCATTTGTCCCCAGCGCCAGGCTTTGAACATTCTTATTTACAAATTGCGCGGCGAAAAAGAGCACAAGCAATACGCACGCTTCTGTCCAAGCATTACTAAATCGTTATTTTACAGTTTAATTTCTTCAGCTTTTTCTAACACCGTTCGGCAAAGTTGAGTGATAATGATGGTCTTATTGCTGCATTGAAAATCTTGATGCGGAGTTGGTTCTCCAAATTAGCAATCGTTATACTTAGCATCGATGGTGAAGTTAAAAAAGGATCCACAGCATTTTTAAAATGCAACGCTTCAGCCACATTGAGGACGCAGTTAATTTGCTTAAGGGTAATCATGGAAGGGGTTTATTTGTTCGAAAAAAGCGAACGTAATATTCTTTAATATGAAATTTAAAAGCACATCAACAATCGTTACACTAGCGTCCATCATAAAAACTTATTTTAAGAATTTGGTCCTGATTGACGGTTAGGTGATGAGCATCTGGTTAACATTTTGATTTTTTACAGGAGTTAGGTTATATGTCCAATGAAAGCGAAGGCAAGTGCCCAATACTACACGGCGCTATGACGACCAATAGTTCTTCCGGTACCTCGAATAAAGACTGGTGGCCGAACCAGTTAAACTTAAATATTCTTCACCAACATGACAATAAAACGAATCCCATGGGAGCTGACTTCGATTATCGCGAAGAGTTTAAAAAGCTCGATTACGCCGCTCTCAAACAAGATCTAAACGCTTTAATGACTGATTCACAGGATTGGTGGCCGGCTGACTATGGGCATTATGGAGCCTTCTTCATTCGTATGACCTGGCATGCGGCGGGCACCTATCGAAATACCGATGGTCGCGGTGGTGGCGGGACCGGAGCGCAGCGTTTTGCGCCGCTAAATAGTTGGCCCGATAATGGCAACTTAGACAAAGCTCGACGGCTCTTGTGGCCGGTTAAGCAGAAATATGGTGAGCAAATTAGCTGGGCCGACCTACTAGTGCTAGCCGGTAATGTTGCGATCGAGTCGATGGGAGGCAAAACCTTTGGCTTTAGCGGCGGTCGACCAGACATCTGGGGGCCAGAGGAAGATATTAACTGGGGGCTTGAGACCGTGTGGTTGGATAATAAGCGTTATAAGGGCGAGCGGGAATTAGACAATCCTCTGGGAGCAGTTCAAATGGGCCTAATTTATGTCAATCCCCAGGGCCCTGATGGTAATCCCGATCCACGCGCCAGTGCACATGATATTAGAGAGACTTTTGGGCGGATGGCCATGGACGACGAAGAAACCGTCGCCCTAGTAGCCGGCGGCCATACATTTGGTAAGGGCCATGGGGCAGGCCCAGAAGACGCGGTCAAGTCAGAACCGGAGGGCGCTCCCCTTGAGCAAATGGGCTTTGGTTGGCGCAACACGCACGGCTCAGGCCAAGGAAGTGATTCTACTACCAGTGGCTTTGAAGGTGCCTGGACGAGTAATCCTACGCAATGGGATAACGGCTATTTTGACCTGCTATTCGGTTATGAATGGGAAATGGTACAAACTCCAGCTGGCGCGACTGTCTGGCATGCCATTGACCAAAAAGATGAAGATCTTGCGCCAGATGCAGAAGATCCCGAAAAGCGCGTACCAACGATGATGACAACAGCTGATTTAGCGCTGCGTGAAGATCCAGCTTACCGAAAAATTTCTAAGCGGTTCCATGAGAATCCAGATCAACTGGCGGACGCCTTTGCGCGTGCATGGTTTAAACTACTTCACCGTGACATGGGTCCTAAAACCCGTTATATGGGCCCCGAAGCACCATCAGAAGAATTGATATGGCAAGATCCTGTACCCGCCGGCAATGCTAATTACGACGTCAATGCGGTTAAAGCAAAGATTCTAGCCAGTGGATTAAGTGTGCGTGAAATGGTCGAAACCGCGTGGGCTAGTGCGTCCACCTACCGTGGTTCCGATATGCGTGGTGGTGCCAATGGGGGACGTATTCGCCTTGAACCTCAAAGAAACTGGGCGGTAAATAAACCTGAGGAGCTCTCAAAAATATTAGCCATCTATGAAAATATTGCCATCGAAAGCAACGCATCGATTGCTGATGTAATTGTGCTAGCCGGAAATGTTGGTATCGAAACAGCCGCAGATATCGATGTGCCCTTTACACCCGGACGCGGTGATGCTACTCAGGAGCAAACGGATGTTGAATCATTTGCTGTTTTAGAGCCTGTTTCCGACGCTTTCAGAAACTACCATAGAGCGGATCTAAAACCCTCGCCAGAAGACATGTTGCTCGACAAAGCACAATTACTGGGACTGACTGCGTCAGAAATGACAGTATTACTTGGTGGTATGCGCTCTCTAGGTATTAGCTCGAGTGGCTACGGCATATTTACGGATGATCCCAGCAAGCTCAGCAATGACTACTTCAATACATTGTTAGATATGTCGGTAGCATGGAAGCCTAATGGTACAGGAAACTCTTTCGAGGCTATCAATCGTGTCTCAGGCGAAAAGGTCAGATCGGCAACACGCGCAGATCTGGTGTTCGGCTCCAATTCGCAACTCAGGGCACTTACTGAAGTCTATGCTTCAAATGGAGCGGAACAGAAAATGCTTCGCGACTTCGTCAGCGCTTGGAACAAGGTGATGACAGCGGACCTCTTTTGAAGCTGGGTGGTTGATTCAAACATTAGGTAAGCGCAATGTTAACTGTTGGAAGGTGGCTTCTAAACCCCACCTTCCGGCTAATGTGGAGAGAAGTTATTTCTTCAAGTGGATAAAACCCTGGGCGAGGTTGAAGGTTTTAAGGACCTAGCGAGGAATCATAGAGAAGCGTCCTCCGGGGATTTGTAGTTAGAGGTGATTCCAGCCATTGGACCTTCTCTATCGCCGAATATGGAAACAGTGAGTTTATGTAAATACGATTTTTACTTTGCTTGCCCCTCCCCTCCGGCCCATCCCCGTCATCAACAGAAAGAAATGAATTTTGTAAAGCAGACCCAGGTACAAACAAAACACTTTAGCAGTGGAAATATTTCGCGACAGATTGGAATGACCTAGTAGAACCAAGATCCCGATCGGGTTGGTTATTTATTGCTCGCTGATTTTATTTGAGAGCACATGCTACATTCGGAATAGATCTTGTCGTTTTTTGCAGCTGAAGCACTACATGATCTTCAAACCAGGGGCTATGAGGCAGGCACATCTGATTCTAAGGAGAAGAGTGCCGACTTATATAATTATTCGGAGAAGATTATTCCTAGTCTTGAATCCGTTCAGTGAGTTTGCGGTATTTTAGAAATTCAAAACCTTTTAGGTACAAGAGTAAGCTCAATAAATAAATGAAAATTTTACCGACAGAGATTCATTTGTGGGCAGCAAATGATAAAGACTTCGATCATCAGGAGCTGTGGGATTGCTGCGGTACTTGGTTGACGGAAGCTGAGCAGGTTCGCTATCAACGTTATTGCTTTGACCGGCATAAAAAGCAGTTTTTACTTGGTTGTTATTTAATGCGAAGTGTTTTGAGCGAATATGATTCTGTCGATCCACTGCATTGGAAGTTTCAAAAGAATGAATACGGTAAGCCTCGTATTGTCGATATTCAAAATTCAAAATCCTTACATTTTAATCTCTCCCATTCTGGAGGAAAACAAGTATTAGCTATTTGCTTGTCAGATTCAGTTGGAGTAGATATTGAACAAAGTGGTAAACGTCGACGCATTGCACAAATCGCTGATCGGTTTTTTGCGCCCAAAGAAACTAATGACTTGCTTGATTTGCCTGATTCCGAACAATTATCAAGGTTTTATGATATTTGGACTCTCAAAGAAGCTTATTTAAAAGCCTGTGGCTTGGGCTTGGCAATACCCTTGCAACACTTTTTCTATTCGTTTCCAAATAATACAGATATTTCGGTTTCATTTGTTGATGACTACGATGATGATGCGCGCCATTGGCAAATGTGGCAGATCGCCTGCTCCGGGAACTACAAACTGTCACTGGCAGTTAAGCGTGAGCCAGATAATAAGATCACTAGCCTGTCGGCGTGGAATTTAAATGGGCTGGAAGATTATTCTTCACAAGATTTGCGGTTGTTGCGGCGCTCTTGATAAGTAATATATGGGCGATAGAAAATCATTTCTTTGCCTGACGCTGAAGGCTTTTCCATCTGCTAGTTATTCGGCTCTGAGTTAGCCTCTTCAGTTTTCTTTAATATTTTGCCGATAGATTTCCACATTCGCACCGTTCGAATGACATTGCCTTTAACTTGCACAATTTCGGCATAATAACCATTCAAATCAATGCCGATTGAAGAATCAGGAATTGATTCTAAAACGTCAGTCAACAATCCATTAATTGTTTTTGCACCACTACTATCTAAATCCCACGATAGAACGCGGTTAATATCACGAATACTGGTGGTGCCGTCGATAAGATAGCTGCCGTCTTCCTGCTCATGGATATCTTTGCTGCTGGCCGCCATGTCTGTGGTAAATTCGCCTACGATTTCTTCAAGAATATCTTCGAGAGTTACCAAGCCTTTCATAGCGCCGTACTCATCAACTACTACAGCCATGCGTAATTTTTTCTTTTGGAAATTAAATAGCTGGGTATGTAACGGAGTACTTTCAGGAATAAAGTAGGGGTCGATGGTTTCCTGAATAATAGCTGCTTTGTTAAGGGCTTCAATTTGTATAAATTTTCCGGCGCTGCGTAGATGAAGAATTCCGATAATGTTATCGATATGGTTTTTGTATACGGGAATTCGGGTATGTTGCGCGTTCCCGATTTGGTCAATTATTTCATCCAGGTCATCTTCGATATCAATTCCTATGACCTCATTCCTTG
>CAWKZI010000073.1:0-8513 GCA_963854365.1 Gammaproteobacteria bacterium | reverse complement strand
AAATCTTCTAGCTCCGTACTCAACTCCCCTTAATAAGGTTAACGATTAACAACATTAGTAGTTAGCCTTCTAAATTCCAAACTGCTCTCTATACGCTGATACTGCTCCTAGGTGTTGCTGCAGCAGCTTATCATTAGATTCTACTAGATAATCAATAACATTTTTTAGTGTAATAATGCTAACAATTTTTATTTGGTAATTTTTTTCTATTTCTTGAATCGCCGATAGCTCTCCTAGCCCTTTTTCTTGCCTATCCATTGCTACTGCGATTCCACAGAGTTTTGCTCCATTGGCTACTATGATATCAGCTGCTTCGCGAATAGCTGTGCCCGCGGTAATAACATCATCGATTATTAACGTATTACCGGTGAGTTTCGCACCGACAATCGTGCCCCCTTCGCCATGGTCCTTTTCTTCTTTTCGGTTAAAACAATAAGGCTTGTTAATTCCATGCTGGCTGGCTAATGCCATTGCCGTGGCTGACACAAGAGGAATGCCTTTGTATGCTGGCCCAAACAAAACTTTGAAAGTTAATCCAGAGTTAGCAATGGCTTCGGCATAACATTGGGCTAGAAATGCAAGTTTCTCGCCGGTATTAAATAGCCCAGCATTAAAAAAATAGGGGCTTTTGCGACCTGACTTTAATGTAAACTCGCCGAATTTTAAAATTTCATTGTCGATTACGAACTCGAGGAATTTAGATTGAAGGTCTTCCATCTCTGCCTCTCTTTATAAATCATCTGTGTTTATACTAAAGCTTGTTTTTGAGCTTCAATCAAAGTTTTTATACCCTCATCAGCTAAACTTATCATTTCCAGTAGTTGCTGGTGGGAAAAGTCGCCATCCTCCCCAGTTCCTTGAATTTCGATAAATCCACCAGAGTCCGTCATGACAATATTCATATCAGTTTCTGCATTCGAATCTTCGGCATAGTCCAAATCCAAAACTGCTTTCCCTTTATATATGCCTACAGACACTGACGCGATAAGCTGATGCAGAGGGCTTTTTTGTACTGAGCCCTTATCCATTAAGTGTTTAATTGCATCAGCTAGGGCAACGCAGCCACCGGTAATAGACGCTGTTCGGGTTCCGCCATCTGCTTGAATAACATCACAATCGATCTTGATAGTGTTCTCTCCAAGGGCATCCAAGTCCACCGCTGCTCTCAGGGAGCGACCAATAAGCCGTTGTATTTCTAGACTTCTGCCTGATTGCTTACCCCGAGCAGCCTCTCTGTCCATCCGGCTGCCGGTTGATCTTGGCAGCATGCCATATTCTGCAGTAATCCACCCCTTGCCGGTGCCTTTTAGAAACCGTGGCACCGATTCTTCTACGCTAGCATTACAAAGAACCTTGGTATCGCCAAACTCAACCAATACTGAGCCTTCGGCGTGTTTAGTATAGTTTCTGGTAATAGAGATACTTCTAAGTTGATTCGCTTGGCGCTGACTAGGTCTAATTACATCCGTCATAAATTTTTCCGTTTCTGCCCTATGAGTTTAGCCCGATTAATGTAGTGCAAATTATCCTTGAATTTGTGAACTATAGCGAGCAAGCCCCGTGCAAATACAAAGTAAAGCATTCGTGTGCATTGTGTTGTTCGATAGTCAAAAAGTTCGCTGTGAATAAATTTCTAATACGTTAAAATGGTATTTCTTTGGAATTTGGTGCAGAACTATGATGTTAAGCATGACTGCATTTGCGAGGCAGCAACTAGAACAGGAATGGGGATCGCTAACGTGGGAGGTTAGATCAGTTAATCACCGTTACCTCGAAACCAGTGTACGTTTACCGGAAACATTTCGAAGATTAGAGAATGTTATCCGAGAAGCCGTTCGTAAACGATTGAGCCGTGGCAAAGTTGAATGCCTATTGCGTTATCAATCCGTAGAAGTTTCCTCCACGGAGATTAATCTCAATCAGAACTTGGTGGCTAAGTTACTCAAAGCCAATAAGAAAATCGGAGAAATGACTGGTTCTGCAGGATCCTTATCTAACATGGAAATATTAAATTGGCCTGGCGTAATCTCAGATCAGCAAATGGACTCCGCGAGTATTGATAATCACGCTGTTAAGCTTTTTTCTATGGCGCTAGATGACCTTATCGCTAGTAGAGAAAGAGAAGGGGATGCCCTAAAAGGCTTCGTGCAGAAGCGCTTAGATGATATTCGCGAGATTGTCATAGCAGTACGAACTAAAATGCCTGAAATTCTCGTTGTGCAAAAACAAAACCTACTAGATAAAATTGGAGACTTGAAAGCTGAATTAGATCCAGTTCGTGTAGAACAAGAAATCGTCTTGCTGGCTCAGAAAGCTGATGTTGATGAGGAGCTCGACCGACTTGACTCTCACCTCAATGAAGTACAACGGGTAATTGAGACAAAAGGTCAGAAAGGTCGGCGTCTAGATTTTCTAATGCAAGAATTAAATCGAGAAGCTAATACTCTTTCTTCTAAGTCGATCGTGGTCGACACAACACGCAGTGCCGTGGAATTAAAAGTGCTAATAGAACAAATGCGCGAACAAATACAAAATATCGAATAACTAATGAGTAATGGCATTTTCTTTATAGTTACTGCACCTTCCGGTGCTGGAAAAACCAGTCTGGTGAACGCTTTAGTTGAATCCGAAGAATCCCTATGTGTTTCTGTCTCTTATACAACCCGGCCAGCGCGCCTAGGAGAGATTGAAGGGGAAAACTATCACTTCGTGAGCAAAGACCAATTTATTGAGATGTTAGAAGGAAATCAATTCTTAGAAAGTGCAGAGGTTTATGGTCATCGCTATGGAACTTCACATGCCTGGGTTAAAGACAAGCTCAAGAGCGGCACAGATGTGATATTAGAAATAGATTGGCAGGGGGCTGAACAGATTCGGTGCCTTTTCCCTGATGCTTGTTCGGTTTTTATCTTGCCGCCCTCTGTAGCCGCGTTGAATGAACGCCTCCAAACCAGAGCACAAGATGACGCCGAAACAATCGAAAATCGTATGCGTCAGGCAGTCAATGAAATGACCCATATGACTGAAGCTGATTACGTGATTATTAATGACAATTTCGATACTGCAAAGGAAGATTTGCGGGCAGTAATTCGCTCACGACGCTTAACAATGAATGCTCAGGAAACCCGCCAGGCACAATTGATGGATAGCCTTACTCGCCATTAGGCCTAAAGTTTTGGCGCCAAAAAGCGAGCCAATCTTCGCTACACGCAACTAAAGTAGATGCTACTGCGAGAAAAATATGCATTTTTGGATGGAATTCAGTAAAATCCCCGGTCCTCGATGAATCGAGCTCTTGTTTAGGTTCAGCGCTAGACAGCAAGTATGAAACTCAGTTAAAACAGCAGGTATAGGTATGGCACGGATTACTGTAGAAGATTGTTTAGAAAACGTAGACAACCGGTTTGAGTTGGTAATGGTTTCCAGTAAGCGCGCTCGCCAGCTACAAATAGAAGGCAAAGACCCTCATGTGGCTGTAGATAACGACAAACCTACAGTGATCGCGTTGAGAGAAATAGCGGAAGGACATGTTAATGCCGCCATTTTGGTCGAAAAGCCCAGCATCGAAATTGAAGAAATTCTAGAGCCCGCAGAGTCTGAAACCACAGCAGAGGCAACTCTTGCTGCTCCCACAGAAGAAGCTAAGCCTGTCACTGAAGAGTAAGTCCTTCCTAACGCTTATGGAGTCGCGTCTTGCAAGTTGAAACTATAGAGACAATAGACTCCCTTGCCAACGGTCTTTCCGACTACCTTGGCAACGACCAAGTCAATAATGTGCGGCGCGCGTATTACTACGCTGAACAAGCACACGAAGGCCAATTCCGCCGCAGTGGTGATGCCTACGTAACCCACCCCCTTGCCGTTGCTAGTATTCTCAGTGAAATGCACATGGACCATCAGAGCTTGATGGCTGCTATGTTGCACGATGTAATTGAAGACACTGGAATTACCAAGACTGCAATCAAAAATCAATTCGGCAACACTGTCGCTGATCTCGTCGACGGTGTTAGTAAGCTAAACAAAATGACTTTTAGCAGTCGGGCTGAAGCACAGGCAGAAAATTTTCAAAAAATGGCAATGGCAATGGCCAAAGATCTTCGCGTAATTCTCGTAAAGATCGCTGATCGGCTCCATAACATGCGCACTCTGAATGTACTGACGCCCGATAAGCGACGGCGCATTGCCCGAGAAACTCTAGATATTTATGCGCCGATAGCCAATAGATTTGGCATGAACAATGTGCGTATCGAATTCGAAGAATTAGGCTTCGACGCTTTATACCCAATGCGAGCTCGTCGTATTAGTGCTGCAGTAAAGCGAATTCGAGGAAACCGAAAAGAAATCGTTTCGCAAATTCAAACTTCTTTAGAGGCCTGTCTAGAGCGCGAAGGTTTACCAGGACGTACTATCGGTCGTGAGAAACATCTATATAGTATTTATGAGAAAATGCGTAGCAAGCGCAAATCCTTTTCTGAAATTATGGATGTCTATGCATTTCGAATTTGTGTTGATCGCGTAGATACCTGTTACCGAGTGCTCGGTGCAGTGCATAGTTTATATAAACCAGTACCTGGCCGGTTCAAAGACTATATTGCCATTCCTAAAGCTAACGGCTATCAATCATTGCATACCACTTTGTTTGGTATGCATGGCGTACCTATTGAAATTCAAATTCGTACTGAAGAAATGGAAGCCATGGCCAATAATGGTATTTCGTCTCATTGGCTGTATAAATCCAGCGATGATATTCCAAGAAACACTCATATCCGAGCACGTGAGTGGGTTCATGGTCTTCTAGAACTACAAAAACATGCTGGCAACTCTCTCGAATTTATCGAGAATGTTAAGGTCGACCTCTTTCCAGATGAGATTTATGTCTTTACCCCCAAGGGTGCAATCTTCGAACTACCTATAGGTTCAACTGCCGTAGACTTTGCCTATGCTATTCATACTGATGTTGGAAATTCCTGCGTTGCCTGCAGAATTAGCCGCCGCCTCGCACCATTGAGCGAACCACTCCAGAGCGGCCAAACTGTCGAAATTATCACTGCGCCAGGCACTCAGCCGAATCCAGCCTGGCTAAGCTTCGTAGTAACTGGCAAAGCTCGCAGCAATATTCGTCATTACTTAAAAAACCAGAAGCATTCTGAATCAGTTGCTCTTGGCCGTAGACTTCTTAACAAGGCGCTTGCCGGATTTGGCAGTCAACTCGATTCTATTCCACAGGAGAATATTGAAATAGTTCTTAAGCAAACCAATCTCACCGGAGTGGATCAACTATTAGAAGAAATCGGGTTGGGTAATCGAATGTCTTATATGATTGCACAACGGCTTGCTGCAAATGCACAATCTAGCTCAGCAGAAAATTCAGATGGAAAACAGGAGCAGGATTCACTGGCTATACGCGGCTCCGAGGGTATGGTGGTGAATTACGCCAAGTGCTGTCATCCAATCCCTGGGGACCCAATCCTAGGCCACATTAGCTCCGGACGTGGCATGGTTATACACACCGATGATTGCAATAACGTTGCTGACATTCGTGACAATGCAGAGAAGTGTGTCTCAGTGCGCTGGGACCCTCAAGTTGAAGGTGACTTCTCCGTTGAACTTAGAGTTGAGCTGGAAAACCAACGTGGCATTATTGCAACTCTGGCGACCACAATAACCGGTACTGAAGCAAATATTGAGAAAATCAGTACCGTAGAAAGAGACGCGCGATTCAGTATTGTTAATCTTTCGCTTAATGTTCGTAATCGTGTCCATCTCGCAAGAGTTATGAAGAGAGTTCGATTGATTTTAGCAGTTTCTCGAGTCACCCGGGTTAAAAGTCGCAAAGTTCGAAAAACAATTAAGAGCACAATTGGAATACACTAATGGCAAACTCTGAACCAGTTCAAACCGCAGCAGCTCCTGCTGCAATAGGTCCTTATTCTCAAGCGATAAAAAATGGCGGCGTCGTTTTCCTCTCAGGGCAAATTCCCCTTAATCCTGAAACAATGGAATTAGTTGAAGGTGGTATAGAGGCACAAACGCAACAGGTATTCAAAAACCTCTCTGCAGTCTGCGAGGCAGCCGGTGGAAAATTGCAAGACGCCGTAAAGCTCACAATTTACATAACTGATCTGGCAAATTTCGCTGTCGTGAATGAAATCATGGCGGAACAATTTGTCCAACCTTTTCCTGCCCGAGCCACTATTCAGGTAAGCGCCCTTCCCAAAGCGGCTGAAGTAGAGATAGATGCTATTCTGGTCATCTAGAACTACTGTATAAAAACACATATACTTGGCTTTATGTGCCAATCAGGCTATCGCAGTTATCTATTCGCAACAGGTTTCCTCTGTCGAGCTTTGCCAGCTCTAACCGATAAAGAAAACGTCAAATGACTAATCCCCCGCTGAATCAAATGACTTTAAGAAGCTTAAAAGGAGTTGGCCCGGCGATAGAGGAAAAATTTGCCTTAATCGGTATTCGTAACGTACAAGATTTACTTTTCCATTTGCCTTTTCGTTTTGAAGATCGAACCCGAATAAATACTATCGGCTCGATTCGCACCGGCGACCAAGCTCAGTTAGAAGGCGAGATAGTTACCAGCAAAATTCTTTTTGGCCGCCAACGCAGCCTTCAGTGTGGCTTATTAGATAGTAGTGGCTTAGTTAATCTGCGTTTTTTCCATTTCAGTGCGGCTCAAAAGAATTCATTACAGCCAGGCACACGAATTCGTTGTTTTGGGGAGGTACGTCGCGGGCGCAACGGTGTTGAAATCTATCATCCAGAATACAAAATTCTGCGCCCCGGTGAGGAACTACCTATTTCAAAAACATTGACCCCGATTTATCCTGCCACCGAAGGTCTGCAACAAACGAGACTTCGCAGCATAATTAAACAGGCACTTGTATTACTTGAGTCTACTAATGCAGTAACAGATTATCTACCAGCATCTCTAATCGCTAAACTGAAGATGCTGCCGCTAATCGATGCCATCAAACTTATTCACCAACCACCGCTTGAAATGCCTATGAATCAAAATAGTGACGGCATGAATCAGGGACAATCCCGGCTTGCTTTTGAAGAACTTCTAGCAAATCGTTTATGTATGAGGCGCTTCAAACTGCAATCTGATCAGCAAAATGCACCAGCATTTAACAACAGTGACAAACTACTTAGCTCTTTCCTCAAACAACTGCCCTTTACGCTAACCAATGGTCAGCAAAAAGCCTTTTTAGAGATTGAGCAAAGCCTAAACCAACGCCATCCCATGCTGAGGATGTTGCAAGGTGATGTCGGCTCAGGAAAAACTGTAGTGGCTGCACTCTCTTGCTTAAAGGCAATTGGCAATTCTTATCAAGTCGCCTTGATGGCCCCAACAGAGTTGTTAGCGCAACAACATCATATAAATTTTTGTCATTGGTTAGAACCGCTTGGGATAAACGTTGGCTGGTTAAGCGGCAAATCCAAAGGCTCTATTCGATCACAGCAGTTAGAGTCGTTAAGGGATGGAAGCTGCCAATTATTGGTTGGCACCCATGCTTTGTTTCAAGAAGGGGTAAATTACAAACGATTAGGGCTAATAATTATAGATGAGCAACATCGTTTTGGCGTGCATCAAAGATTGGCGTTAAGAGAGAAGGCAACTTTTAAAAAACTAAGCCCGCACCAATTAGTGATGACGGCAACTCCAATTCCACGAACGCTCGCGATGAGTGCTTATGCCGACCTTGATTGCTCGATAATTGACGAATTGCCTCCCGGCCGAACGCCTGTTAACACGGCCGTCATATCTAACGAAAAAAGAGAGTCGGTGACTGAAAGAATCGAGAAATCCTGTGCTAATAATAATCAAGCCTATTGGGTTTGCACTCTGATTGAAGAATCTGAGGCGCTGCAATGTCAGGCCGCCGAAGTTACAGCTGAACAGCTGACATTGAAGCTGCCTAATATTAAAGTCGGGCTCATTCACGGTCGCATGAAGTCGAAAGAAAAGTCAGCCGCGATGGAACAGTTCAAATTAGGAAACATTCAGTTACTAGTTGCAACAACTGTTATTGAAGTAGGTGTCGATGTTCCTAACGCAAGTTTAATGGTAATCGAAAACCCGGAGCGCCTAGGTCTAGCCCAATTACACCAACTTCGCGGTAGAATTGGCCGTGGTTCAATTCAAAGTCATTGTATTTTGTTATATCAAACCCCTCTTTCAAATGTGGGCAAAAAACGCCTTGAGGTTATGAGAGAAAGTAACGATGGGTTTTATATTGCTGAGAAAGACTTAGAGCTGCGTGGACCTGGACAAGTTCTGGGTACGCAACAGACCGGATTAATGAGTTTCAAAGTTGCTGATATCGCGAGAGACTCGAATTTGCTGGACTCCGTGCGAGATACCGCTGAACAAATTATGCAATCACACCCAGAAATAATCGACCCATTAATTCAACGCTGGCTTGGCCATAGGGTCAACTACGTCAATGTTTAGCGACGGCAAGATTTAGTTGTCATAAATTCTAGCTTTTTCATAGAAA
>CAWKZI010000072.1:0-8526 GCA_963854365.1 Gammaproteobacteria bacterium | reverse complement strand
ATTAATGATGTCTTTAATGCCTTCTTGCACATTGCCTCGCACATCTTTCTCATCGTCTAAATCAGGCTCTTGTGGGAGATAGCCAATTTTGATGCCTGCTTGTGGGCGGGCTTCACCATTAAATTCTGTGTCGACTCCAGCCATAATTCTTAGCAACGTGGATTTTCCTGAACCATTCAATCCCAAGACGCCGATTTTGGCACCTGGAAAGAATGAGAGTGAAATATCTTTAAGAATTTCGCGTTTTGGAGGAACCACCTTGCCAACCTGTTGCATGGTGTAAACAAACTGAGCCATTTTACTACCTTAAGTATTATTTCAAATTATTAAAACCTCAACTATTAGCATTGAGGAATTAAGAAAAAACCAGACATCATTATTACATAGCAAAGTCGCTTAATGTTGGGAATTGAAGTGTGCAAATTCCCAAATATTGATGCTCATTCTGAAGGCATCATGTAGAATAGCGCCTTCAAAAAAAACCAAATACGACCCGGAGTACTAGATGTTTAAGAGCGATGCCAGGTTGTCTGATTTTGATCCAGAAATTAGCTCCGCTATCGAAGCTGAAGGTCAACGACAAGAGCACCACATTGAATTAATCGCGTCGGAAAACCATGCCAGCCCCTGCGTGATGGAAGCTCAGGGCTCAGTTCTTACGAATAAATATGCTGAGGGGTATCCCGGTAAACGCTACTACGGTGGCTGTGAGCATGTTGATGTTGTTGAAGAGCTTGCTATATCCCGAGTTAAGAAGCTCTTCAAAGCAGACTACGCAAATGTGCAACCTCACTCAGGATCTCAAGCTAACGCAGCCGTTTATATGGCCTTAATTAAGCCGGGTGACACTGTGTTGGGAATGAGTCTGGCTGATGGTGGGCACCTGACTCACGGGGCGAGTGTAAGTTTTTCAGGGCGAATTTATAATTCAGTTCAGTACGGATTGAAAAACGAGACAGGAGAGATCGATTACGATCAAGTAAATGCGCTTGCTCAAGAACATAAACCTAAATTAATCATGGCTGGTTTTTCAGCTTATTCGAGAGTTATTGATTGGCAAAAATTTCGTGGTATCGCTGACAGCATCGGTGCGTATTTTGTCGTCGACATGGCTCATGTTTCAGGCTTGATCGCAGCTGGTGTTTATCCCTCCCCAGTGAATATTGCTGATGTAACCACGTCAACTACTCATAAGACTCTTCGTGGCCCGAGAGGGGGCATAATCCTGGCTAAAGCTAATCCAGAACTGGAGAAGAAATTGAACTTCGCGGTGTTTCCAGAGAGCCAGGGAGGCCCTTTGATGCATATAATCGCGGCCAAGGCTGTCTGTTTCAAAGAAGCCATGAGCGATGAGTTCAAGACATATCAACAACAGGTCTTAAACAATGCTAGGGCCATGGCATCAGTATTTATGGACCGGGGTTTCGATGTAATTTCAAACGGTACTGACGATCATTTGTTTTTATTAAGTCTTATTAAGCAAGATATTACTGGCAAAGATGCTGATGCAGCATTAGGTCGGGCAAATATAACAGTAAACAAAAATGCTGTGCCGGATGATCCAAAACCACCATTTGTTACCAGTGGTTTAAGATTAGGAACTCCGGCTATTACTACTCGAGGCTTCAAAGAGCGTGAAGTCGCCGAGTTAACAAATTGGATGTGTGATATTCTCGATGATATTGAGAGTGAATCAATGATCTCTAAAGTGCAGGAAAAAGTTATTGAACTTTGTTCGCGCTTTCCAGTGTACCAGTAAATTTGATTTAGCTTACAAGCTCGAGCGAAAAACGAATAGGTTTATATATGCATTGTCCATTTTGTGGTGCTATCGACACCAAGGTTATTGACTCCAGATTAGTGTCAGAAGGGAACCACGTTCGCCGCCGTCGCGAATGTATAACTTGTGAAGAAAGATTTACGACTTATGAATCTGCCGAATTAGTTATGCCGCGTATTATCAAACAAGACGGAATTCGCGAACCTTTTAATGAAGATAAGTTGTTAGCAGGTCTTACCAAGGCGCTGGAAAAAAGACCAGTTGGTATTGAAAAAGTTGAAGAATCCATCGCTCGGATTAAGGCTAACTTACGTTCCACTGGTGAGCGAGAAATTCAATCACGTGATGTTGGTGAGCAGGTAATGAAGGAACTTCGTGATCTTGATGAAGTTGCATTCGTTCGCTTCGCTTCAGTCTATCGTAGTTTTAAAGATCTAAATGAATTTCGTGAAGAAATCGATCGCCTCTCAAAGGATGCGAGTAAGTAAAGCGCTATTTTCTATTTAATCAAATTTAGACTCTCTAGTTTTACTCCTTCGCTGTATAATCGAAACTCCTAGATCTGATAGCAAATGGCTATTAAGAATTATTATCGCTTATAGAGTAGTTCCAGTCTTCCATGCAAACACTAAGTAATAGTCAATTAGGGTCAGAGTTTAATGACTGGCCAGTCTATATGCGACGAGCAATAGACTTGGCTGTGACGGTAATAAATACTAGCCCAAATCCTCGCGTTGGTTGCGTTATCGTGAAAGGTGGAGACATTGTTGGCGAAGGTTGGCATATTAGCCCAGGAAAAGATCATGCTGAAATTATGGCTTTAAAGTCTGCAGTTGGAGATGTGAAATCATCAACAGTTTTTGTTTCCCTTGAACCTTGTTCCCACTTAGGTAAAACCGGACCCTGCTGTGACGCGCTCATTGATGCGGGAATTAGTCGCTTAGTAATAGCTGGAATTGATCCTAATCCTGAAGTTTCAGGGCTAGGAATCAAGAAAATTGAGAATGCGGGCATTGAAGTTTTTCATTTAGAGGGTTCAGAAGCTGCAGCTCGCAAGATCAATGTTGGTTATTTTAAAAGAAGAGAGACAGGTCTGCCTTATGTGCGCTGTAAGTTAGCAGCTAGCATTGATGGACGCACAGCCTTGGCGAATGGTGAAAGCAAATGGATTACTAGTGAAGAAGCACGGGCAGATGTACAATTATATCGCGCTCAGAGCAGTGCCATTATTACTGGAGTTGAGACTGTTTTAAGTGATGATCCTTCGATGAATGTTCGAGTGGATGAACTCAATTTAACAGCAGAAGAAAAACAGCAAAATTTGTCATTGAATTCAACGCAACCTCTCAGAGTAATCTTAGATAGCAAATTGCGAACACCTGGCACCGCTAAGATTCTTAATGTTGATGGGGCGACTAGAATTTATGTAGCGGCAAAGACTATCGACAGAACAGTATTAGAGAGCAAAGAGATTCCGGGTAGTGTGGAATTAGTCTTCGCCGAAGAAGAGTCGCAGAGAGTAAATTTACAGTTTGTGTTAGAATCTTTGGCCTCGCATTGTGAGTGCAACGAAGTTTTTGTGGAAGCTGGACCTGCGCTAAGTGCTGCATTCCTCGAGGCGGGACTCATAGATGAACTTATTATCTATATAGCCCCAAAGCTTTTAGGAAGTGATGCCAAGCCGCTTTTCGAGATTACAGGTCTCCAATCGATGTCAGAAACCAAAAACTTTGTGGTGAAAGATTTGGATAGAGTTGGTAGCGATATTCGAGTTTGTCTTGTTCTTCAAAGATAATTCTGGAGAATAGAGCCCCTGCAAAAGAAAGCTTCTGAAGAAAATAGTTGAGAATAGTAGAAAATGTTTACCGGTATAATCGAAGCTATAGGTTCAATAAAAAAACTAGAGAAGGTCGATCTGGAATGGCGATTACAGATTGATGCTGGTAATTTGAGCCTGGAAGATGTTGGTATTGGCGATAGCATAGCAGTTAACGGTTGCTGTCTTACTGTCACTTCTTTATCTACTGAACAGTTTAGTGCCGACGTTTCCAATGAAACAATGAGCTGTACGAGTTTAGGAACTTTAAAAACTGGAGCTAGAGTTAATTTAGAAAAAGCAATGCTGGCTAATAGTCGTTTTGGGGGGCACATTGTTAGTGGTCATGTCGATGGCATAGGTATATTAATAAATTCTAAAGCTGATGGGCAATCCATTTGTTTGGAATTCGACGCGCCAGCTAAGATCAGTAAATACATAGCAGGTAAAGGATCAATTTGTATCGATGGAACTAGTCTTACAGTTAATGCGGTAAGTGGGAATAATTTTTCCCTTAATGTTATTCCCCATACGCAGCAAAAAACGATTATTGGAACTTATATAGCTGGCCAAGTAGTGAATTTAGAAGTAGATCTTGTTGCAAGATATTTAGAAAGATTGGTGACAGCAAATTATGAGCAACAAGACCCAGCGGGAAAAATTAGTAGCAGTTTTCTTGAAGAATATGGCTTTAAATTAGTCAAGTAAGAAGTAACCAGTATTATGAAACTAAATACAGTAGAAGAAATTATCGATGATATTCGCCAGGGGAAAATGGTGATATTAATGGATGACGAAGATAGAGAAAACGAAGGCGATTTAATAATTGCCGCTGAACGTGTTTCCACTGAAGATATTAATTTCATGGCGACTAATGCCCGTGGTTTGATTTGTTTGACTCTGACTCGTGAACGTTGCGAGTTGCTCAAATTGCCCTTGATGGTCAATGAAAACAATACGCCTTACAACACTAATTTTACTGTATCTATTGAAGCGGCAACCGGAGTGACAACCGGCATATCAGCAGCAGACCGAGCCCGCACGATACAAGTAGCTGTTGGTCGCGAGAGTCAGTCCGAGGACATAATTCAGCCGGGTCACATTTTTCCTATTATGGCGCAGCCCGGCGGAGTGCTGCGGCGAGCTGGTCATACTGAGGCAGGTTGCGATCTGGCGCGCATGGCGGGATATCTTCCGGCGGCAGCGATAGTTGAAATTATGAATGAAGATGGGTCAATGGCTCGACGGCCGGACCTGGAAATTTTTGCAGAGAAACATCAGATTAAAATTGGCACTATTGTAGACCTCATTCATTATCGCATTGCTAATGAACGCACGGTGACGAAGACTGAGTCACATTCTGTGGAAACCAAATATGGTGAATTTACGGTACATGGTTATAAAGATTTGATTAACGGTGGTATGCACTTGGCCTTTTCAAAAGGAGATATAGTAGCTGATGAGCCAACTTTGGTGCGAGTGCATATACCAGATACTATGCGCGACGTCTGCGAAGTCTTTAACGGAGAACGCACAAGCTGGTCATTCAATACTGCAATGGAAAAAATCAGCAAAGAAGGTAAAGGTGTGGCTGTGCTATTATCAGGAGATGATTATTTGCAGGATATCGCTTGCAGTGTCGCCTCTGTGCTAGCGGTAAATAACGAAGCTTCAGTTACAAGTCGTCCAGGAAGTGATTTAACTATTGGAACCGGTTCGCAAATCCTGCGAGATCTTGGAGTTGGTAAAATGCGGCTATTAAGCTATCCAGCTAAATATCCAGCAATATCTGGATTTGATTTAGAAGTAGTTGAGTTTGTTCAGTTCGAAAAATAGTTTATCGATCGCCTGGGAATAAAATCTAGATTTCAAAGAGTGAAATATCGGAAAGCCAATTATGAGTAACATAAAAATTATCGAAGGTAATTATAATAATGGGTCGGCAAGCTATGGAATCGTAGTAGCTAGGTTCAATAGTTTTATCGTCGATCGACTTCTCGATGGTGCGCTTGATGCTTTGAAGAAACATGGAGTGCAGGAGCGAGATATTACAATTGTAAAAGTACCAGGAGCTTATGAATTACCTGTAGCCGTGAAGAAAATGGCAATGACACAAACTTTCGATGCAGTAATTGCTCTAGGAGCTGTCATTAGAGGGGGAACGCCACACTTTGAGTATGTGGCTGGAGAATGTGTGAAAGGACTAAATCAGGTTAGTCTGGATTATACGATTCCAGTCGCTTTTGGTGTTTTAACTGTAGACACAATCGAGCAAGCAATTGAAAGGGCTGGAACAAAAGCTGGTAATAAAGGATCTGAAGCCGCGATCACAGCTGTGGAAATGCTTAGCTTGTTACGACAGCTGGAGAGCTAAGTGTCAGAAAGTGGCAAGGCGACTAAGCAACAACTAATGGAAAAAGAACAATCGAAGGTAGCTAAGCCCAAGCCTAAGTTGTCCTTGGCCCAGCGCCGCAAAGCTAGACGCCTAATTCTCCAAGCTCTGTATCAATGGCTAATTGCAAAGGCAGACCCCTTGGATATAATTAAAGAATTCCGAGAAGAGAATGGTGGCAAAATCGATTGGAACTATTTTCAGGAAGTCTTTATCGAAATACCAAAACAAGTCGAAGTTCTAGATGCTCACTTACAACCGCTCTTGGATCGCGATGCCACCGCTTTAGATCCAATTGAAAAAGCACTGCTCTATCTAGGCACATTCGAGCTAGCTAATCGCATAGATGTTCCCTATAAAGTTGTCATCAACGAATGTATAGACATCGCTAAAGAATTTGGCGCTACTGACAGTCACAAGTACATTAATGGCGTTCTCGATAAGTTAGCTCCCACGCTTAGGCCTATAGAGCACCGGAAGGGTAGGTAAAATTTCCTCAGAAATTACAGCGACACTAGTTTTTCCATGAATCAGTCTGAATTTGAAATTATTCGCCGGTATTTTGCCGAGTCAGGATTGTATTTTCCCCGATCAGGTGTTGAGCTCGGAATTGGTGATGACGGTGCAGCTTTGCAAGTTCCAACGGATTCTTTATTAATAATGTCTATGGATATCCTCGTTGAAGGGGTCCATTTTCCTCTTTTAGCCCATCCAGCTCAGCTAGCTCATCGAGCCTTAGCTGTTAACTTGAGCGATCTGGCTGCAATGGCAGCTGATCCTTTTTGCTTTACTCTGGGTTTAGTCTTGCCTGATGCTAATGAATCCTGGTTAGCAGGCTTTAGTGAAGGCTTGCTTGAACTTGCTCAAGAGTTTAATTGTCCTTTAGTTGGCGGTGATATTACTCGGGGACCACTTAGTATAACTATTCAAGTTCAGGGCCTTTGTAAGCAGGAGCGATTACTGCGTCGAGATGGAGCGAAGGTGGGAGACTTAATTTATGTAACTGGAACATTAGGGGATGGAGCAATCGCTTTAGCAAGTTTTGGATTGGATAGCCATCTGGGGCCTACCTTTACTGTAGATAAAGCGAAACAAACCGAAGCCTGCAAACAACACTTTCATAATGCATATTACTGCCCAAGACCTAGGATAGAATTCTCCAATAACTGTGCTGAGTTTATGAGTAGCGGTATAGATGTCTCGGATGGACTTGTTGGAGATCTCGGTCATGTAATAAAAGCGAGTGGTGTTGGAGCTGTGTTGAATACCAAATTGTTTCCTTATTCAAATTCTGCTACGAGCTGTGTTTCAGAATCAAATCGTCAGTTAGCGGCATTGTTTGGCGGTGATGATTATGAACTTTGTGTCTCGGTTCCTGCCCTTAACTGCAAAGAATTCGAAGCAGCAGCAGAAAGTGTTTCAACCCAAATAACTTGTATTGGTGAAATCGTTACTGGATCAGCAATTCTTTGTCTGGATTCTCAAGATAAGCAAATCGATTTGAGTTCTGGCGCCTATATGCACTTCAGCGGAGCTAATTAAATCGATGGTAGCCCCAAGTTCAGTCTGGCGCAATCCGATTCATTTTTTTGCCTATGGTTTTGGCAGCGGAGCTATTCCCAAAGCTCCGGGTACAGCAGGGACCCTAGCGGCGGTGCTTATCTATCTCCTGTTACCTCAGATGAGCAACTTAGTCTATCTGGGCTTTCTTCTCATCAGCTTCGTCTTCGGGGTATGGGTGTGCGGTAAAACTGCAGAAGATATTGGAATTAAGGACCCTAGTGGCATTGTATGGGATGAGTTTGTCGGCTATTGGATCACTATGTTTATGGCGCCTTCAGGCGGGGTATGGGTAATTATTGGGTTTGTTTTGTTCCGGTTGCTAGATATCTTCAAACCCTGGCCTATTAAATGGGCAGACAAGCAAATCGGTGGTGGCATGGGGATCATGCTAGATGATGTATTAGCAGGTATAATGGCGGCCCTGTGTATGCAAGCCATTGTGATTTTGCTCTTCTAAGTGCATCATTCGCCGCCCCGGCTCACCAATCATGGGCTACTTTTTTAGAGGATATTAATTAAGACTAGAAAGACAAATTTGTGTTTAATGAGGACTCGCTTGTAGCTGAGCCCGTATGAGGAAAGGCAGTTGAAAGTTAATTTTATAGCATCGGCGTCATTACCAACGCAATGGGGTCAGTTCACCATTCATGGCTTTGAAGACAATGAATCAGGGAAAGAACATTTGGCGCTTTCCTTTGGTGAATTAGATACAGAAAAGCCGACACTTTGTCGTGTTCACTCTGAATGTTTAACAGGTGATTGTCTTTTTAGCCTGCGCTGTGATTGTGGAGCGCAGCTGCAAACTGCAATGCAAGCAGTAGCTGAAGCCGGTCAAGGTTTAATACTTTATCTCCGCCAGGAAGGTCGAGGCATTGGATTGCTAAATAAAATTAAAGCCTATGCCTTACAAGATTCTGGCGCCGATACGGTAGAGGCTAACGTACAACTTGGATTTGAACCCGATAGTCGAGACTA
>CAWKZI010000071.1:0-8534 GCA_963854365.1 Gammaproteobacteria bacterium | reverse complement strand
TTCTGCCATCCCTTTGGCTAAATCCATGATGTAATAAGTTGGCATTTTCGCCCATTCTTCGGCGGTTCTTCCGGCTAGGCGGTAGGGCTTGTTGCCATCCCAATCTGCGCTCTTGTGATGGTAATAGGCGCGGATGAAGTTACTGATGCCTTGCTCAGCCTTCCACATATTTTCATTAGCTTCGCGAGTGTTGTAATAACGCTGGTAGTGCTTACGCGGGCGCAACAGTGCGGCTAATTGGTCGTAGATATTAGGACCTGAATTAGTTTGTGGCTGACGTGGAGAATTAGCAGTATCGAATGGCAGAGTTGGTGTACCACCAAAAGGCGCGCTCATCATTGCCACGGCGCGGAATACATCAGGTCGAGTCACAGCACACCATGCTGCAACTGGGGAACCGAAGTCGTGACCAATCACGGCCGCGACGGATTCATAGCCAAAGGCAGAAACTAAACCCAGAGCATCCCGAACAATATTCAGTCTTCGAAACTCATAAAGGTCAGCATCGTATTCACCATTCCAGCCAGTGGTGCGTCCGTAGCCGCGAATATCTGGTGCGATTACATGGTAGCCGGCTTCTGCAAGAGGTAGCATAACTTTGCGCCAACTATAAGACAGCTCTGGAAATCCATGGAGCAAGAGTAAGGCAGGTCGATTAGAAGTTTCATACCCCGCTTCCAAGACGTGAACACGTAAACCATTAATGTCATCTACGAATCGCGAGCGGATACCCTCAGGCAGCCAACTGGAAGGATAGGGACCAATATCATCGGGTGTTGAATTGTTGGCTGCCAGAGCTAACTTAGGAATCGTTGTGCCAGAAATTAACGCAGCCGGACCGAGCAATGCCATGCTGCCCATTAGCTGTCGCCGGGAGAGCTTTGGGATCGATTTGAATTTAGCTGAAGTCATGAGCATGCTTCTCCTGTTATTCTTTTTGAGTGACTAATTTGTTATGTCAAAGAACCTAATTCCTTTCCATGGATATGTCTAATTAATTTGTGCGAGCTTCTTATTAACGACAGCTTCGCATTACTTTCAATTCACCTCGAGAATACCTAGCCACTGTAACTTACACCCATACCAGCGCGGGCATCGTTATTAACGCCATAAGGAGCTATGGGGTAACGAAGGCCGTTTCTTGAAAGTTGCGCTAGGCCGGCAATTACTTTTGGTAGATAGGCGGGAGGAATTGCCATTAGTAGTTCATCCTCCATTACGCCACCGTATCGACGTTCGGCGAAACAGGGAATCGAAAGGCTGGGCTCCCCTGTTGCCAGAGCACGACCCCATGAGTCTGCGCAGGCTGATTCTCCAACACAGCCCCATTCGAGCTTTTTGTAGCCGGTATACTGCAAACCATTTATAAACAGAATCATCTGGGCGGGTGTTGCGTAAATAAGGCAAATATCTGGAGGGTTTAATCGCCCGCTAACTAGAGGACTAACGGCCATTGCCTGATAACGGCCGAACGGGACAACATCCATTGCTGCCTGATGAGCGCTGGCGTCTTTGGCTTCTCCATACCACACTCCTGTCATTCTCTTGCCCGACAACCATTCATCGCTCCTAGGGTGCAGACCAATTACGGTGCTGCATTGTGCGCCCACCAAGTCTTCGGCCGTTATGCCTACAGTCCAACCATTGCGGCAGGACATGCCGATAATTTGATCTGTAGTATGAATAGCGCTGGGGCGGCGTATTCGGTCTATTGCTTCCATGTCTTCAACAGTTTCGAAGAGCTTCATGCCAATAGGGGTAGTTCGCAGGCGTAGGTATTGATTAAGTGAATTGACAATATCTTTGAAATCAAAATTTGTTTGATCCGAACCGATTACATCATTCAATGTGTTCTCCTTAATGATTGCATTTGTTCAGCCCTAGGTTACGCACTCAACAATTCTTGGATTTCTTGTTCACTAAAACCATATTCTTCTAACACTTCTCGGGTGTGTTCGCCTAAATTCGGCGCAGCTTTTGGAGGTAGTTTAGCAGCATTACTTAATTCGAATGGACTGTTCACTGTGCGCATTGGACCAAACTCCGGGTGATTTAAGGGCACAATAATATTGTTTGCGGCTTTCTGTGGATCGTCTGCTGCTTCAGGATAGGTGACGATTGGGGAATGGGGAACATCGAACTCTTCGAGTTGCCGTTGCCAATAAGCAAGATTTTGGGTTGCGAAGACATCGCTTAATTCTTTAATTAAGGCTGGCATATTTTCTATACGATGCTGTTCAGTATTAAAACGTTCGTCTTCAGAAATGTCTGGACGGTATAGTGCATGACAAAATGGTAGCCAGTTTTTCTTTGCATTAACAATGCTCAGTTTTAACAAGCGTTTGTCTTTGGTTGGGTAATGCAAGGACACAAAATTATAGGCGTTATCCCGGGGTCGCTTTTCGCGAAATTTCGCACCAGACAATTGTGCTTGAATCATCACAGCATTTGACCAGGCGCCATTAGCCAGCAAAGATGTAGAAACCTTACATCCTTCACCAGTCTCTTTGCGTTGATAGAGCGCTGTCATAATAGAAGCATATAACGCCATGCCACTTGGATGATCGCCGGCCCCATAAGGAAATGCCGCAAGCCAGCCTTCGTAGGGAAAGATTTGAGTTTCAATCGCCGACCGAGTCCAATAACAAACAGAATCGTAACCTGGTTTATGCCGCTCCTCGCCATGTTCTCCAAAACCAGTTGCAAGAGCATAAATTATTGTAGGGTTAATTTTCTTTATCGATTCATAATCGAATTTCAGTTTATCTAACGCTTTGAGTCGATAGTTGGTAATCAAAACGTCGGCTTCCACAATTAATTTGCATAGAGCTTCATAGCCTCCTTCAGTTTTTAGATCTAAAACTACACTTTTCTTGTTTCTGTTATCAACCTGAAATGGGTAGGCCATGTCAGAAACCGGCAACCCCGGAATTTTGTGCCAACGACGATTGAGGTCTCCTGTTAGGGGGGGTTCAACTTTAATGACCTCTGCGCCATAATCCGCCAAGATTACACTGGCTGATGGAGCAAGAATCATAGACGCAAGTTCAATAACGCGAATATTTCCTAACAGGGAGTGATTGTTTTCGTTTGTCATCTAATTACTGCTGCAAGTTAATTACGCTAAGTGGGCCAAGTAGTTTCAAGAAGCTAAAACTGAATTAGTCGAATAAACCGAATGTATGGAATTTTCAACGCTTGGTCAGAATCCGCCGAAGCAGAGTTAGATGTAAAACTATTTCAATCACGCTAAATTCTCAAGTAAGGTGGCAAAAGAATCTTTTTCGACTATTGGCTCTACACTTTATGGTATCAGGTCTAATGCCAGAATTTTTTAACTATCCACTAGACATTGTTCTCATTATTGCTGCTCTCGCATTCGCAACTGGGGCTCTACACGGCGCCACCGGCATGGCTGGCGGCGTAGTTATGGCCGCCATTCTTGCCCATCTCATTGGTATAAAAGAAGCGGTGCCTGTAATGACTTGCGCCCTAATTTTTAGCCACAGCTCTCGAGTTCTTATCTATCGACAAGATACTGACTGGGAAACAGTCAGATTGATTTTGTTCTTTTCTGTACCAACTATTATACTCGGAGCGTACCTTTTCACGATTTTTTCACCGCTGGTGGTAGCGGTAGTTTTTGCTGTGTTCCTCGCGATGTCATTGCCAATCAAATATTGGGCCGCACAGCGCCGGATAAGAACCAACCGGAGATTACTGGCAGGTGCGAGCATGGTTTGGGGAGTACTGGCAGGGAATGTAATCGGCCCTGGATTTTTTCTTGCACCTTTTCTATTAGGCGTGGGGATGAATCGATTAGCATTCGCTGGGACATTAGCCTTCGTAACTCTAGTAATGAATGGGTTGAAATTGGCAGTCTTTGGAGTGTCATCATTAATGACACCACAGTTGCTAATAATGGGGCTTTTTATCGGCATAATTACGATTCCGGGGAACTGGCTTGGTAGCAATGTATTGCGCAAGATAAGTGATAGTGGTCATCGCTTAGTCGTTGATATATTAACAGTAGGAATGGTGTTGAATTTTATTTATCTAGCCTATAGTTATATATAGTTGGCATAAAGAGCTCTATGAGTTAGTAGTTTGAGTTGCGAAAAAATAAACTGATCTTCACCCATACTTTAAATAATTATTTCTTATATTAATCTAGTAGAGTTGGGAAAGGGTTATCATTGGAAACTGAGATCTGACTAATGCCATAGATTGATGAGTTTGGGTGGGAAATGCTAATTGTATCACCGTCAGTTGTAATGACTAATGGTCCGCTGGGATCTTCGCATTTTAGTTGCGAGTCAGGCATTTCTCCTATAGTTAAAATTTGCCCTATTTTGCGGAATACATTTAAGCACTGAACAATGGAAACAAGGCGCTGATTAATAGCAAGTTGTTGTTGATCAATAGTAGCCTCAGTGGGGTTCGTGTAAAAATAAAGTTGAGCATAGATGGCGATAGAGCAGATTACGATTACTAGCCAAATCAACGATTTGCCATTTGAGTTTCGCTTTTTCCTAATTTCATATTCTTCTTCGTATGGGTTGTCGAGCAAAATATTATTGCTTGGCTGATTCTTTTATTCTGAGAACTTACAATTTTTTTGGCTTCATGGCTTCATGGCTTCATGGCTTCATGGCTTTTTGCGCAATTCTCACAGAACACTTTTGCACCCACAAATTTCACACATATATCGCAAAGCGCTGCTTTGCACTTAGTGCAGTTATCGATTGTGAGTGCGTTGGGATGATTCTGACAAGTTGAAATGAGTGACATAGATTAGTAATTACTTGCGATTTAAACCCTTTGGACCGGTTACCGAGGCACATGATAACCCAAACTTTGTCCGGCTGAGGCATTCTGTCCAGATATTTCCCGCCTGCGCCTTCTTTGGAAAGGCTATATAGTTGAGAATTTTCCTCTTACCTTTTTCTTATTATCCTCGCGACACCCTCCGAAAAAGTAACGCTAGCCATTCCAATTCCTGTATTCTTGAGTAATTACTCAAATAAATCATATTGTCATGAAACAACGATCCCCGCGGCACCTTAGAATCGAAGCTCAGCCTATGACAGCTTATATAAGGCAGCTTGTCTTAGCTGAGAAAGTAATTTTATTACTTTCCCTGCCAATAGCTTTATTGATTATTGCGCTGCTAGTTCCAACGGCAAGCGCCCAGCAGTATCCTCAATTCGAAGTGGACCCGCTTTATCCTGAGCTACCTTTTGGCGACAAATGGCTAACCGGTGGCATTGGCGGTATGTGTATCGATAGCCAGGATCATGTCTACCTCCTCAACCGACAAAACGTTGTCGCTGATGACCTCGATGGGTCGAAGCTGGCTCCACCTGTTATTGAACTTGACGCAGAAGGGCGGGTTGTCAGGGGTTGGGGTGATCCCGATATTCTTGGAGGTCGACTCCATGATTGTCACGTAGAGTCCAATGGCAATATTTGGATAGTCGCCGCGGCAACGGGTTATATCCAAAAATGGACAAACGATGGCAGCGAGTTATTGATGCAAATAGGTGAGAGTGGTGCTTATGACTCTTCCGACGGCAGTCGTCAAGGTAGTCCTTTAAATTCAGATCGAGCTCAATTCTTCTTGCCGGGTAGCATCGATGTAGATCCAACTAATGGTGATATTTATGTTGCCGATGGAGAATTACCCGGCGGTAACGCGCGGGTCGCGGTGCTTAATAGTCAGGGTGAATTTTTGCGACAGTGGCAACTCAATCGCTCCACCTCAGAAACTGAACTTACACCACTTCCCCATTGCCTGCGTTTGTCAGCAGATGGATTTATTTATGTTTGTGACCGAGAAGCAGATCGTATCCAGGTTTTTGACAAGCTCGGAAACTTCATCAGAAATATCGCTGTTAGCTTTGAGCCTTTATCACCAGCTGATAACCGGGTAAGCGGATCTCGTGGGACAGCAGTAGTGTTGGCTTTTTCCCCCGATCAGGCCCAGCGATATCTTTATGTGGTTAATCAGAACAGCGTAATGATTGATGTCTTAGATCGAGAAACTGGTGAACGTGTTTCCAGTTTTGGTGAAGGCCCAGGTCGTTACCGCGCGCAGTTTACTTTACCTCATGGTATTGGAGTTGATTCTAAGGGTAATGTTTATATTGCTGAGCAAGAAGGCAGGCGCTTGCAAAAATTTAATTTACTCGAGCTGAATTAAAGTAAATATGCTAAGAGTAAATTAACAAAGAAAAAGCATTATAATTGCTGAGGAATAACGGAGATGGTTCAATGAGCCCAGCGGAAGTGGCTTTTTGGGGCAAACGGTTAGGGAGCGACTATCGCAATATTCACTAATTAGTCATCCTGGCGTATATTCTGACTAATTATTTTAAAGATAGTGTTATTTGTTTGTAAGTTAGCGAGCCTATCTTTATTGCCATGTCCAATTATCAAAAAGGTTAAAATAAGGTGCCGGTAATACATCGATTTTTCACATTTTTACTGTTAGTTATTCCACTTGCTGCGTGCGCAGTGCAGAGTGATATCCCTCAGTTTGACCGAATGTCTGACACTGAATTGGCTATGTACAATTCCACAGCAGATGTTCCGGATATGGTACTTTGTGTGGAGGAAGTGCGGGTTGGAAGTCATATTCGCAAAAAATTCTGCGCCACTCTGGAAGAGTATGCCAACGCTCTGGAGAATCAATCCAACCAATTAGGTGTTATGAACCACGGCGGCTCAAGTGTTTTCGGCACTCGCGGGGGTATCCTCGACTGAAGCAATCTCTGTTCTTTCATAACTATCGACGTGCTCCAGCTAGTCGTAAACAGCTGGGGCTAGATCCAAAGATTCGGCGAGTTCCTTGCTGTGTTCGATCCAGAATGTAGCACCAGTCGATTTAATTAATGCCTCTACTTTATCCATTGAGCGCAGAGTTTCTTCGGAGTCAGTATTAAATACCGGCGTGCGTCTAAGTTCACGGCTTACCTCAAAGTGGTAGAGGTCACCGGACAGGATTAGTGGCCCGAAATTTTCCAATTCTAAATACAGTGCTTGATGCCCAGGTGTATGTCCTGGCGCAGATATTATTCGGACTGAGCCATCTCCAAAGACGTCAAAATCGCCATTCAAAGTAGTTCGATTTGACGACAGTAGATTTGCATAGAGTTCAGGCCTAAATACCGGGTTATCTTCCGGGTGCTCGAAAGCAGCTACTGCCTCAGTTTCTTGAATAAGCAAGGTTGCT
Source organism: Gammaproteobacteria bacterium (assembly GCA_963854365.1). GTDB lineage: Bacteria > Pseudomonadota > Gammaproteobacteria > Pseudomonadales > Pseudohongiellaceae > UBA9145. The sequence goes on along the minus strand of CAWKZI010000071.1, from coordinate 1,300 downwards.
TCACTAAACGCATTGGCTGCTCCAACATGGTCATAATGCATGTGAGAGAAAGCTACGAAGTCAATTTCGCTAGTATCGATATTCATTTCTGATAATTGATCGATAAAGGATTTCTCATAGCGAGTGTTGCTGTCGGTTCTTCCAACATCACTTAGAGGCAGGCCAGCATCCCAGACCATATAATGGTCGTCGTGGCTAACTAAATAGCAGGGAACGAATAGCTCTCTAACTTCAGTCTCATCATTAGTTATTCCAAAAGCACTAAGATCATCAAATGCCAGCAGTCCGCAGTCGAAGACACTCAAGGTGAGATTTGCATAGACTATGTTTGGGGTGGCTATTGCGAATAGAGATAAAAATAGAGTAACGCGTGCGATTTGTAATTTTTCCATTGTGTTTTCCTTAAAATAAATTAAATACTCCAACCAATTAATAGGTACAGCATAACGCTAATCCCACCAATGATTGCTGCATAAGGCAGTTGTGTCTTCACGTGGTCAATATGATCTGATGCGGCACCAGTAGACGCTAGGATTGAAGTGTCAGAAAGTGGCGAGCAGTGATCGCCGAATACACCGCCACCTGCAACCGCAGCGATGGTTGCATAGACTACGGTGCTCAATTCATCACCGGAAAAATTAAAAGCCAGCGGCACAGCTATAGGAATCATAATTGCATAGGTGCCCCAGGAAGTGCCGGTAGAAAATGCGATAAATCCAGTAATAAGAAACGCTAGCACGGGCAGGACTCGAGGAGTTAGCCAAGACTCTGTCGCAGAAATAATATATTCGGCAGTGTTGAGTGCTGCTGACAAATCATTCAATGCATAAGCGAAGGCTAATATGACTACTGCTGGCATTATGCCCTTTATTCCAGCCATTGCAGTGTTAGTTATCTCATGCAGCGGTACACCCTGAATGCGCATTACCACTCCAGCCATAACGGCAGCGAGCAGAAAGGCTTCCATTGGTTTTGCGCTGGCAGTAATAATCACTGATCCGACGGCAAAAACGATGACTAACAAAACTGGGAATATAAAATTCCACATCAAGCTGGTTTTTATTCCCGGGAATGGCTCAATACTGGTGAGCTCATCGCCCATTAAAGGTTGTGCGCCGTCTCGAATTAATTTGCCTTCGTTCATAGCGCGATCTTCTGCGACTTTCATAGGTCCGAAATCTTTAAGGATATTCGAGGCAATCAATCCAACCATTACCACTGCCAGAATCGGATAGATGTTAAATGGAATAGATATAATGAATACGCTCATCGCTTCAGCAGGGGTGTCGATTGGCCCCAT
>CAWKZI010000070.1:0-8632 GCA_963854365.1 Gammaproteobacteria bacterium | reverse complement strand
GCAGCAGACGGTCCTATGCCCCAAACGCGAGAACACATCCTGCTGTCCCGTCAGGTAGGCGTACCTTATATCGTTGTATTCATGAATAAAGCGGATATGGTTGACGATGAAGAATTACTTGAGTTGGTTGAAATGGAAATCCGTGAACTCCTAGACCTCTACGAATTTCCAGGTGACGATACTCCAATCATTATTGGTTCAGCCCTTAAAGCACTTGAAGGCGATACATCTGACATCGGTGTACCTGCGGTGCAGAAACTGGTAGAAACCTTGGACTCCTACATCCCAGAGCCTAAGCGTGATATTGAAAAGCCATTTTTGATGCCAATCGAAGACGTGTTCTCAATTTCAGGTCGTGGCACAGTTGTTACTGGCCGTATTGAGCGTGGTATTGTGAATGTCAGTGACGAAATGGAAATTGTTGGTGTCAAGGATACGATGACTACGGTTTGTACCGGAGTTGAGATGTTCCGTAAATTGCTAGACGAAGGACGCGCTGGTGAGAACGTTGGTGTTCTCTTGCGTGGTACTAAGCGTGAAGAAGTTGAACGTGGTCAGGTATTGGCTAAGCCAGGTTCGATTACGCCACACACTAAATTCGAAGCTGAAGTGTATATTTTGAGTAAAGATGAGGGTGGACGACATACTCCATTCTTCAAAGGCTATCGTCCACAGTTTTACTTCCGGACTACTGATGTGACAGGCGCTTGTGAATTACCAGAAGGTGTGGAAATGGTAATGCCGGGTGACAACGTGAAGATGGAAGTATGCTTGATAGCACCGATTGCGATGGATGAAGGCTTACGCTTTGCTATTCGTGAAGGTGGCCGCACCGTTGGAGCGGGCGTAGTTGCTAAGATTATAGAATAATAAGATTGGCTTGTTCTTTTATAAAGCCAGCCCTCTTACGCGGGCTGGCTTTTCTGTTTTTGGGTTGGTGATTTTTAGTGAAGTGATTTTGGAGGTGGAGCTATAAATAGAAACCACTTTGGGTTAGCACGCTCTCTTCACAGATGCCCCAGATTTCCGCGGTCGGTCCAAAGTTTCATAAACAATTTTCCTTCGCGCATTTTTTGCTGCCGCGAAAAAATGCACCACCCTATCGCTCGCAATTCCTAGTCAGTACTGAAATTGTCAGGGATATCCAATAAGTGCGACGGTATTGAGCAAAATAGTTATAAATTAGCCAAAAACCTTCTAATTATCGTGGGGAATAGTAGTTTGTAGAATAGATGTGAATATAGTCAATTTTTATCATAAAAATTGTAGTTTTTCGTCTTAGAATTTTAAAAGGATCAAATATGCTGAAAGCCAGAGAAAAAGCGGGTTTCAGGCAAGGTTTTTCTTGACTTGAAAGAGCGCCGACCTTAAAATTCGCATCCTTTTTTGACGTTTAAAGGTTGAGCGCTGAAAAAGTAAGCAGTAACTAATTAATTTTTAAGCAAAATCTTGGAGTTTTAGGTAGATGTCAAATCCGTCAGCTCAGCGAATCAGAATTCGCCTTAAGGCCTTCGATCACCGGCTGATTGATCAATCTACCCAGGAAATCGTAGATACTGCAAGGCGCACTGGTGCTCAGGTCAAAGGACCGATCCCATTGCCTACGAATAAAGAGAGATTTACTGTGCTGATTTCACCACACGTCAATAAAGACGCGCGGGACCAGTATGAAATCCGCACTCATAAGCGACTTCTGGATATTGTCGAACCAACTGAGAAGACAGTTGATGCTTTGATGAAGCTAGATTTAGCAGCGGGTGTGGAAGTGCAAATTAGTTTAGGTTAATAGAACTAGCAATAACTAGAAACAGAGTAATATAGAAATACAGTAATAAAAAAATACCAGGCAATAGAGCATTCAGTCCTTTTTGCCCTTTATAAAAGTTTTGGCGCACTGATATTTATGTCACTCATAAGTGGTGGCACACATAGTGTAACGCGTCAGCGGCCATAGCGGGTTTTAGCCCCGTGCACGGTGAGGTTTATAATAATGTCGATTGGTTTAGTCGGTCGGAAAAGCGGTATGACACGCGTTTTCACTGAAGATGGCACATCTATTCCTGTAACGGTTGTAGAAGTACAACCAAACCGGGTTACCCAAATTAAAACCGCGGAAACAGATGGTTATAGTGCTATTCAAGTCACTATGGGAGCGCGTCGTGCATCTCGTGTGAGTAAATCACTTGCTGGTCATTTTGCTAAGGCAAACACGGAAGCTGGCTCTGGTCTTTGGGAGTTTCGCACTGAAGGCGAAGAAGCAGCAGAGCTCGAAATGGGTAGTGAAATAAAGGTAGATCAATTTGAAGCGGGACAGAAAGTAGACGTTACAGGTATTTCGAAAGGTAAAGGTTTTCAAGGTGGCGTTAAGCGCCACAATTTCCAAATGCAAGATGCAACACATGGTAACTCAATTTCTCACCGTGCTCCTGGTTCGATTGGTCAGTGTCAAACGCCAGGTAGAGTTTGGAAAGGTAAGAAAATGGCTGGTCAAATGGGGAATGTTAGAAAGACTACGCAGTCTTTGGAAGTGATTAGAGTTGATCTTGATAATAACCTTCTTCTTATCAAAGGTGCCCTTCCAGGTGCTACCGGATCAAACATAATAGTCCGTCCAGCAATTAAAACTAAGGGGTAAGCAATGGAACTTAATCTTGCATTGCCCGGAAAGAAGACGGGCAAAGAAAAAATCTCATTATCTGATGAGTCATTCGGTCGCGAATATAACGAACCTCTAGTTCACCAGACAGTTGTTACTTATTTGGCTGGCGCTCGCCAAGGCAGTGTTAAGCAAAAGACTCGTTCAGAAGTACGTGGTGGTGGGCGAAAACCATGGCGCCAAAAGGGAACTGGCCGAGCACGTGCAGGAACTATTCGAAGTCCAATCTGGCGTAGCGGTGGTGTTACTTTCGCAGCTAAGCCACAAGACCACAGCAAGAAACTTAATAAGAAAATGTACCGCGGTGCAATGCAGTGCATTCTTTCAGAATTAATCAGAAAAGAAAGATTATTCGTAGTAAGCGACTTCTCTTTGGAGTCTCACAAGACCAAGGATCTGGTTAGCAAACTTAAAGAATTTGAATTAGACAACGTTTTGATTGTTTCAGATCAGGTCGAGAATAACTTGTATCTAGCTGCTAGAAATTTGCACAAAGTTGATGTGTTAGATGTTACCGGCGTTGATCCTGTTAGCTTGATTGGATTTGATAACGTGTTGATAACAGTTGCTGCTCTTAAGAAAGTTGAGGAGATGTTGTCATGACTCCGGAGCGTATGTACACAGTAATTCTTGGACCTCATGTGTCAGAAAAAACGACTATCTTGGGTGAAGAAAACAATCAGTACACATTTAGAGTGGCGATGGATGCTACGAAGCCAGAAATTAAGGCGGCTGTTGAAGGGATATTCGAAGTAGTTGTCGAAGACCTTCAGGTATTGAATGTTAAAGGCAAAACCAAGCGTACCAATCGCGGTAAAATTCGTCGTCGCTCGAATTGGAAAAAAGCCTACGTAAGACTGGAAGCAGGTCATGAAATTGATCTAGCTGACGTTGGATAGCGGGGATAAAGGATTAAATCATGCCAGTAGTTAAGTGTAAGCCAACTTCCCCAGGGCGCCGGTTTGTCGTCAAGGTTGTGAATCCTGATCTGCATAAGGGTGCGCCTTACGCGCCGTTGACTGCTCCCAAGCCAAAGAATGGTGGTCGTAATAATAAAGGCCGAATTACTACCCGTCACCAAGGCGGTGGTCACAAGCAGAAGTATCGAATTATTGATTTTCGTCGCAACAAAGACGGAATCGAAGCAAAAGTAGAGCGACTTGAGTACGACCCCAACCGTTCCGCGAATATTGCTTTATTGCTTTATGCCGATGGTGAACGCCGTTACATCATAGCGCCAGGCAAAATAAGTACTGGTGATGTCTTAATGTCCGGCGAAGGTGCCTCAATAAAAGTAGGTAACTGCCTACCACTTAGAAACATTCCATTAGGTAGCACAGTCCATTGCCTAGAAATGAAGCCAGGTAAAGGGGCCCAAATAGCACGTAGCGCGGGGACTTCAATCCAATTGGTTGCCCGTGAAGGTGATTATGCCACTTTGCGATTACGCTCTGGTGAAATGAGAAAAGTACTTTCCGATTGTCGCGCGACATTAGGTGAAGTATCAAATTCAGAGCATAGTTTGCGCTCACTCGGTAAAGCCGGTGCCAAGCGATGGAGAGGTGTTAGACCAACGGTCCGTGGTGTTGCTATGAACCCAGTTGATCACCCTCATGGTGGTGGTGAAGGTAGAACGTCTGGCGGGCGTCATCCTGTATCGCCTTGGGGTACACCGACTAAGGGTTATAAAACAAGAACTAATAAGCGAACGGATAAAATGATTGTCCGTCGCAGAAATTCAAGCCGCTAAGGCTGAATAGGGGAAACTAAGCGTGCCACGTTCACTGAAAAAAGGCCCATTTATCGATCTTCACTTGATGAAGAAAGTGCAGACTGCTGTTGAGGTCAATGATAAGCGTCCAATCAAAACATGGTCGAGGCGCTCAATGATCTCTCCAGATATGCTGGGTCTAACAATTGCTGTGCATAATGGTCGGCAGCATGTTCCTGTTTTCGTAAGTGAAGACATGGTTGGACACAAGCTGGGTGAATTCGCTGTTACTCGCACTTATCGTGGGCACAACGCAGATAAGAAAGTACGTTAAGAGGCTGAAAATGGAAGTAAGAGCAAGATTAAAAGGCGCACGCCTCTCAGCACAAAAAGCCAGGCTTGTTGCGGATCAGGTACGTGGAAAGGCTGTCGAAGAAGCGCTAGAGGTGCTGTCTTACAGTCCGAGAAAAGGTGCAGCAATAATTAAGAAGATTTTGAATTCTGCCATCGCTAATGCTGAACATAACGAAGGCGCTGATGTAGATGAGCTAAAAGTATCAACGATTTGTGTTGATGAAGGTATGACTATGAAACGTATTATGCCAAGAGCAAAAGGTCGCGCAGATAGGATTCTTAAGCGTTCATGTCACATAACAATTACAGTTGCTGATAGCTAGGAGTATCGGATGGGTCAAAAAGTACATCCAACTGGAATTCGACTCGGCATAGTCAAGAAGCACACTTCTGTGTGGTATGCCGAAGGTCAAGAATATGCAGATAACCTTTTGGTTGATTTACAGGTTCGTGACTTTGTGAAGAAGCGATTGGCAAATGCGTCGGTTTCTCGAGTTGAAATCGAACGGCCTGCACAGACAGCCAAGTTAACCATTTACACCGCGCGACCTGGTATCGTAATTGGCAAGAAAGGCGAAGATGTTGAAGCTCTGCGTAGAATTCTTGCTGAAAAGATGGGTGTTCCTGTTCAGATTAACATCGAAGAAATTCGCAAACCTGATCTTGATGCTCAATTAGTGGCAGACAGCGTGGCTTCTCAACTAGAGCGTCGAGTAATGTTTCGGCGTGCCATGAAGCGATCAGTGCAAAACGCCATGCGTCAGGGAGCTGAAGGGATCAAGGTGCAGGTTGGTGGTCGTTTGGGCGGAGCAGAGATTGCGCGTTCAGAATGGTATCGCGAAGGTCGCGTGCCTTTGCATACTTTGCGCGCAGACATCGATTATGCAGCGTCTGAGGCCAACACTACTTACGGCATCATTGGTGTAAAAGTATGGATATTTAAAGGTGAGATTTTGGATCTGGACGAGGCCATCGTGCCCGCACAAACCCAGGCCAACTAGAGGAATAAGAACGTGTTACAACCGAAGCGCACAAAATTTCGCAAAATGATGAAGGGCCGTAATAGAGGTCTTGCACATCGTGGTAGCAATGTTGATTTTGGTGAGTACGGTTTGAAAGCCATTTCCCGCGGCCGATTGACGGCGCGTCAGATCGAAGCGGCTCGTCGTGCAATGACACGACACGTAAAACGTGGGGGAAAGATCTGGATTCGTGTGTTCCCTGATAAGCCAATTACTCAGAAGCCATTGGAAGTTCGTCAGGGTAAAGGTAAAGGTAATGTTGAGTACTGGGTTGCCCAGATTCAGCCAGGTCGAATTATGTTTGAGATCGCGGGTGTTGATGAAGTTCTTGCGCGTGAGGCATTTGACCTTGCTGCGGCAAAACTTCCTTTTGAAACAACCTTTGTTAAGCGGACGGTAATGTAATGAAAGCGAATGAATTGAGAGAGAAAACCGTAGAGGAGCTGCAATCGCATTTGCAGGCACTTTACAAAGATCAGTTTAACAATCGCATGCAGCACGGTACTGGCCAGCTAGGTCAAGTTCACTTGATCGGTGATGTCCGCAGAAGCATTGCACGAGTCAAAACTATTATTACTGAAAAACAGAGAAGTGGATCCTAATCATGTCGGAAAGTGAAAACCAAGAGAAAGTAGCTCGTACGGTTTCCGGTAAGGTGATCAGCAACAAGATGGATAAGTCCATTGTTGTGATGATTGAACGCCGAGTGAAGCACCCTGTATACGGAAAAATTATTAAGCGCTCTACCAAAATACATGCCCATGATGCAGAAAACGCCTGCCAAGCGGGTGATGAAGTAACAATTAAAGAAGTGGCCCCAATATCAAAAACTAAATCTTGGTCTTTGGTATCAATAGATGGGCGCGCTACACAAGTTTAATAGCAACAAAAGAATTAGATCTGTATTCCTCAAACGAATACATGATGGAGTGAATCGATGATTCAAGTGCAATCCTATTTAGATATCGCAGACAACAGCGGTGCACGACGAGTAATGTGCATTAAGGTTTTAGGCGGTTCTCATCGCCGTTATGCACGTATAGGTGATGTCATCAAAGTAAGCGTTAAGGAAGCAATTCCGCGCGGAAAAGTAAAAAAAGGGCAGGTATTAACAGCGCTTGTGGTTCGCACAAAGAAAGGTGTGCGACGCAGTGACGGTTCATTAATTAAGTTTGATGATAATGCAGCAATTTTACTCAACACACAGGACGCGCCAATTGGCACACGTGTATTTGGCCCAGTGACAAGAGAGCTTCGTAATGAGAAGTTCATGAGAATTATTTCACTGGCACCGGAAGTTCTTTAGGATTTACTGGTAGAGCTTCAGAGATTAAGAGAGATATAGAGCACCATGAATAAATTAAAACGTGAAGATGAAGTGATAGTTATCACTGGTAAAGACAAAGGTAAGCGTGGAACTATTTCTCGATTGGTCGGTAAAGATAGGGTAATTGTTGCTGGTGTAAATATGGTTAAACGTCATACCAAGGCAAACCCTAATGCCGGTCAGCCTGGTGGAATTATTGAAAAAGAAGCATCACTTGATGTTTCAAATATAGCAATTTTTAATGCAGAGACTAATAAAGCTGACCGAGTTGGCATTGCGGTTTCTGAAGAAGGCGATAAGAAGCGCGTCTTCAAATCAAATGGTCAGAACGTAGATTAAATACTGGTAGGTTGCCAAACATGGCTCAGTTTAGAGAGTTTTATAAAAAAGAAGTTGTACCGGCATTAACTGCTCAGTTCAGTTATGACAACCCAATGCGTGTTCCAAAAATCACTAAGGTGGTTTTAAATATGGGTCTTGGTGAGGCTGTGACTGACAAGAAGGTACTTGAAAGTGCCGCGGGTGATCTAACTCAGATCAGTGGTCAGAAAGTTGTTATCACTAAAGCACGGAAATCAATTGCTGGCTTCAAGATTAGAGAAGGCTGGCCCGTGGGTTGTAAGGTAACTCTTCGTGGCGAGCGCATGTATGAGTTTCTTGAAAGGTTAGTAAGTATTGCGATTCCTCGAATTAGGGACTTTAGGGGGCTTAGCCCGAAGGCATTTGATGGTCGTGGCAATTTCGCCATGGGCGTTAATGAGCAAATTATTTTTCCGGAAATCGATTACGATAAAATCGATACTTTGCGCGGTTTAGACATCACGATTACTACAACGGCAACATCGGATGAAGAAGGCAGGGCGTTACTAACAGCTATGGGCTTTCCATTCCGGGGATTGATTCCAGCAGCTGATGAAGCCCTTGTGAAGAATGAAGTAGAGTCTTTAGTTGAAGCAAAAGTTGAAGCAAAAATTGAAGAAGCATCTGTAGTCGAACAGGCCAGCGCTTCTAACGATCAAGCACCTGCAGCAAAAGACAAAATGGCAGCAGATGAAGTACCGGTAGCTGATGAAGCGCCTGCAGATAAAGAGGAGTCCTGATCCATGGCTAAGACTTCAATGATAGCCAGAGAAAACAAGCGAGCGAAGATTGTTGCGAAGTTCGCTGCTAAAAGAGCTGCACTTAAAGCTATTCTTAGCGATGTAAATGCAAGCGACGATGAGAAGTGGGAAGCCCAGGTAAAGTTTCAGAAACTACCTCGTGATGCTAGCCCAATTCGTCAACAGAGACGTTGTCAGATCACTGGTCGACCACACGGAGTTTATCGAAAGTTTGGTCTTTGTCGTAATAAGTTGCGTGAAGCAGCAATGCGCGGTGATTTACCTGGATTAACTAAGGCAAGTTGGTAATTGGGAGAAGAAATATGAGCATGTCAGATCCTATTGCAGATTTCTTAACCCGCGTGCGCAATGCGCAGATGGCACAGCTGCCTGAGGTTTGCTGTCCGTCTTCGAAAATTAAAGTTGCGCTAAGTAAGGTTTTGGAAGACGAAGGGTATATAA
>CAWKZI010000069.1:0-8688 GCA_963854365.1 Gammaproteobacteria bacterium | reverse complement strand
TTCCCAGAGTTAATGTATACGGATTGTTAAAATAAGCCTCAAAATTTTTCCGTAAAGCATCATTAAAGAGGATAGTTTTTGCCCAGCCTCCTCCCGCGCCCAACACATCTCCATAGGAGAAACCACCACAAGCAACTAAGGCATTAAAACCACTCAGATCAATACGGCCTGATATTAAATCGGTCATATGCACATCAACAGAGGTAAACCGGGCAAAGTCGAATGCGGCCCCCATTTCGATTTGACCGTTTATTCCTTGCTCTCTGAGTATCGCAATTTTTGGCTTTACACCAACATTAATGAAAGGTGCAGATATGTCTTCATTAATATCAAATGTCAGCTCAACATTCATTCCGGGATCTTTTGCATTCAGAATTTGATCGTATTCCTCTTGAGCGCAATCAGAGTTATCTCTAAGGCTCTGCATTTGATAAGACGTTCTTGACCAAACTCTTTGCAGTTCGACCCTGCTTGAGCAGTAAATATTTTCCTGCCCCAAGGCAATGCTGATTTCATCTCGATTGTTTATTCGACCCACAGGAAAGAGGCAACTGGCAAGTCCATGCTTCTCAACAAAACCAGTGACTTGCGCTAACTTTTCATTCTTGATTTGAAAAACGAGGCCAATCTCTTCAGAAAAAAGCTCTTCCATAATCTGACCAGAACCCGCAAGCTGACCGAGCTGAATATCTACTCCGCAATGGGCAGCGAATGCCATTTCAGCAAGAGCCGTGAACAACCCTCCATCGGAACGATCATGACAGGCCAGAAGCAAACCTTTTTGGCGACTTTCTTGCACAAAGTTGAAGAGGTTTTTCAAATCTTCTGGGTTATCAAGATCTGGTACGGTTCCGTGCATCTTGTTATACACTTGAGACAAAATTGAACCACCTAATCGATTTTTCCCTTTCCCCAAATCTAATAGCAAAAGCATGCTGTCGCCTTTGTCGGTTTTTAGTTCTGGCGTTAGGGTTCGACGTATATCAGTGACCATTGAAAATGCAGAAACAATCAAAGAAAGGGGAGCAGTGTTACTCTTTTCAGCTTCCCCCTCCTGCCAAACCGTTCGCATTGACATGGAGTCTTTGCCAACTGGAATACAAATACCTAATTGAGGACAAAGCTCCATGCCAACGGCTTTAACTGTGGCGTATAGTTTCTCATCTTCACAGCCATACCCCGCAGCAACCATCCAGTTGGCGGAAAGTTTTATATCAGAAATTTTTTCAATATCTGCGCTGAGAATATTTGTAATTGATTCTGCTATTGCCATCCGCCCTGAGGCTGCCGCATCAAACAAAGCCAATGGTGTACGCTCTCCCATAGCCATGGCCTCACCTGTGAAACTTTTGTAAGAAGAGGCAGTCACTGCAACATTAGCAACCGGAACTTGCCAGGGACCAACCATTTGGTCGCGACTTACTAATCCAGTGATGGTTCGATCACCAATGGTAATTAAAAAGCTTTTATTCGCTACGGTAGGGTTAGAAAGAACTCGCTGAATACTTTCGGACAAATCCATCTGTGAAGTATCAAACTGTTCAGTTTCTATTTTTCCCGACTTTACTGAGCGATGCATTTTTGGCGGCTTGCCAAACAAAACATCCATGGGTAGATCAATAGGTTTATTACCAAAATATTCATCCGCCAAACTTATATGTTTCTCTTCGGTGCTTTCACCAACCACTGCATAAGGGCAGCGCTCACGAGCACAGATGTTTTTAAAGCACTCCACCTCTTCAGTATTTATGGCCAGCACATAGCGTTCTTGTGCTTCATTACACCAAATTTCGAGAGGCGACAATTGAGATTCCGCGTTAGGAATTGCGCGCAGATTAAATCTGCCGCCTGTTCCTCCGTCTTTCACTAACTCGGGAAGAGCATTAGATAGTCCGCCAGCACCGACATCATGGATAAAACTAATAGGGTTAGCATCGCCCAATTGCCAACATTGATCTATAACTTCCTGGCAGCGACGTTCCATCTCGGCATTTTCTCGTTGCACAGATGCAAAATCCAGTTCCTCAGAACCAGCGCCCGAAGCCATTGAACTAGCAGCGCCACCCCCCAAACCGATCAGCATAGCCGGGCCACCCAAAACAATGAGTTGCGCGCCGACGTCGATAGCGCTTTTTAGTACATGAGGTTCTCGTATATTGCCAATGCCACCAGCAATCATAATCGGCTTGTGATATCCCCGTACTTCGAGTTTGCCGGTCTCGTTGATTACTTCTTGCTCGAAGCTTCTAAAATAACCACACAAATTTGGACGGCCATATTCGTTATTGAAGGACGCAGCACCAATTGGTCCTTCCAGCATTATCTGAAGAGCAGAAGCAATATGTGCAGGCTTGCCTAAATCTTTTTCCCAGGCTTGCGGAATGTTTGGTATGCGCAAATTTGAGACACTAAAACCATTAAGGCCAGCTTTAGGTTTTGACCCTTTACCAGTTGCTCCTTCATCTCGAATTTCACCACCTGACCCTGTCGATGCCCCTGGGAATGGCGCAATTGCTGTTGGATGGTTATGGGTTTCCACTTTCATCAATATGTGGATCGGTTCAGCGTGGTAGCTATACTCTTTCGATTCAAACTCGGGAAAAAACCTATGACTATCATGACCTGTCATCACAGCAGCATTATCTGAGTATGCTGAAAGCACATTTGCTGGAGATATTTCGTGAGTGTTCCTGATCATTGAGAACAACGTTTTATCCTGGTCCACACCGTCGATGGTCCAACTAGCATTAAATATTTTGTGCCGACAATGCTCTGAATTTGCCTGGGCAAACATCATCAATTCAATATCATTTGGATTACGATTTAATTCGATAAAACTTTGATAAAGATAATCGACTTCATCATCAGCTAAAGCCAAGCCAAGGTTTGTGTTTGCATCATTGAGCGCCTGCTTCCCGGCAAATAGGATATCTATAGAATTCAGCGGATGAGGCTCAGCGCTACTAAAGAGGCAATCCGCTTCTTCTATTCCGTTAAGCACAGCTTGAGTCATACGGTCATGGAGAAGATTATCAATCTCGGCTGTTTCATCAGCACTCAAGCTAAAGCCTGCTTGCAGAATGACTAGATAAACTATACCTCGCTCAACACGCTCTATCTGTGTCAAGCCACAATTGTGGACAATATCAGTGGCTTTGCTAGACCAAGGAGAGATTGTCCCTGGTCTTGGCACCACAACTCGCAGCAGTTCGCAGAGGGCATTGCTGCCCTCCTTCCCCTCGATAACATCTGTCGAATCACCATAGCTCAGTAATGATTGCAGCACGTCGAGTTGATCAATAGAAAGGTCAGTTTTACAATTAACAAAATGAACAAATTGTGCGCGGACTGCTTTTATCCGGGGGATTTTGGCTTGGAGAGTGTGAAGTAATTTCGACTTTTTAAATGCAGAAAGAGCTACTGCTCCAAACATCGCTTGCATTGAGATTGTCCCGACCCAAATTGGCTAGTGATAACTATAACGAACTAGTTTGGCCTATCGCGTGTTTGCCTCGCGAGAATGTCAATCATAATAGATTTGTAGAGTGAATTCAGGAAAAACTTTGCTCTGCTAATAATTCGAGTGTTTTATTGACGAACTGGAATATAGCGACCATCTGCGCGGGTAACGATTTCATTTCCGCGCTGATCTTCAACCCAAAAATCTACATGTGAAAGAGTGGTAATATCCTGACGATTGCTGTCGAAATAGGGCTGCGCTTTTACCATATAACTTGCACCTGCCAGGGCATTGAAGCGCAAAGTACGGCTTAAAGTATCACGAGAAGTCGAATAATTAACCAGCGCAGGCCCCAAGCCACGCTGGCTGCCAAGATCCCATAGATAGTAGACTCTCAGATTATGAAAGCCTGGGGTAATTTCGATAATGTTGTGTTCAGTGTTGTTTTCAACAGCATTACCGTCGACAGCAGTGAAACGAATACCATCCGTGTAGCGGTTGATCCATTCTCGACGTATATACTGATCTCCCTCAACCACAGATAATTGCATAGAGGGCAGAACACGCCCTTCGTAGGCCTTATAGCTTGCCAACCCAGCACAGCTAAGCAGCATCACTAGAGACAGTGAGGTTAATACCAACTTGTGGAGAAAGTTCTGCTTAAGCATATCGGTAACTGCGATGAATCAACTTCGCTCTTAGTGGCAAAGTTGATAGTTTTATACTCCTTAGCATCTAACTTAGCAAACTAGGGAGGGCCCTCTTACGCCGGAAGAAATTCTGCATCAGCGCACTACATTCCTGCGCCAACACTCCCTCAACGAAATGTAGTTGATGATTGAAGTGAGTGATTTCAGCTAAAGGTAGATTGCTCACAATCGCGCCTGCCCTAGGTTCTCGGGCGCCGAAAACTAGCAAATCAACCCGCGCATGAATCAACGCTCCCAAACACATTGTGCAGGGCTCAATTGTAACGTAGAGGGTAGTTCCAGGTAGGCGGTAGTTTTGCTTGCACTGAGACCCGTTTCGTAAAGTTACTATTTCAGCATGTGCCGTGGGATCTTTTGAATCTATTTGGTGATTATGGCCGGTAGCGATCTGTTTGCCATTTTCAACTAATATAGCACCAACCGGCACTTCGCCTTGCTCTCCGGCATATTTAGCTAACTGCATTGCCTTCCGCATCCACTTCTCGTGAGTAATTAGAGTAGCTGTAGCGTCCTTAGTATTATCAATTTGTGAACGGGGCATGACTAATCTTATATAAATTGTTATTTATGCGCGGTGATTCTTGCGCGACCTATAGTGAATCTTCAACTAAACTTGAAGATAAAATTTTTACTATATGTAAACCAATTGATAACGCTGGACCAATCCCAAAAGCGAACATTAAAGTCCCTAAGCCAACAGTCCCGCCGAGTAACCATCCTAAAACAACTACTACAATCTCAATAAATGTCCGCACATAGGCAATCGGGTATCCTGTTATTCGTTGTAAGCCAGTCATCAAACCGTCTCGCGGACCTGGACCGAGATTCGCAACGAGGTAAATACCACTACCTAAGCCTACCAAGAGTACACCAAGCGCTGCCTCTGCCGCCCTAAATACATAGAGGTCAGGATGAGGAAGGTAGGGCAAAGAAACTTCCATAACCGCAGCAATAATTGTCGCATTTAAAATTGTACCAATGCCAGGCGTTTGTCTCATCGGTATCCAGAGAATGAGTACTGCAACTCCCACTACAAAGGTCGCGACTCCAATGCCCCATCCACTACTTATCGATATCCCTTGGGCAAATACAGTCCACGGGCTAACGCCAGCACCGGAGGCTATTAATAACCCTTCGCCGATACCAAAAATTACTAACCCAAAACACAAGAGAGCCAAAGTTAAGAATCGTGGCTTAAAATTTAGCGGACGATCTGAACTCCAGTTCATAGTAGGTACGGATTTAATTGAGAATAATTTCATGCTGTTTTTACAGAAAAATTAAGCTTGAAAAAATGCTGACCCTTGCATCGTAATCAATGAGAAGAGTTGCGTGAAAATAACTTCAAGAATAGCTAATAAAGCTATTTGGTAAGTTGCTCTTCGTGTCCTCCCTTGACGTTCTGACGATAGCGTTATTACGATTACCAATCCGAAACAACTAACTTCGAGGAACAACTTCTATTTTCCATAGACCGGCAACACATTCAGCATGGCCAGAATATGACAGACAGCATAGAAAAGTCCCATTGACATCATAAAATAGATCAAAATATTTCCGCCCCAAAGTCGATAAATGTCACTACCATATTTCTTTCGGCTTGCTCGTAGCATTAAGGGTGGAATAATCAGCGCATTTACAGCTAATGCCAGACCAGCAAAACCAATTGCGTAGATAAATCCATCGGGAAAAAATAGACCACCGACCGACGGCGGAATAAAAGCGACAAGGGACGTTTTAAATCGCCCCTTAGCTGTATCATCAAATTTGAACTTATCAGCAATGAAATCAAACAAACCCAAGCTTACTCCGAGAAAAGAGGAGACGATCGCCATATTCGCAAACATATTCAAAAACCTGACCAGTCCTTCACTCGCGGCCAGTTGACTTATAGTACTGAGCAGCACACCTACATTACCGCCCTCAGCAACAACTGGAAGAAACGCCTCCCTTTGAAGACTTCCCATTGAAACTATTAACCATAAGAGGTAAATCGCGATACATAAAGTGGAACCTATCAACATACTCCTGCGAATCAGTACGGGTTTTTTGCCATAAAACTTAACTAGACTGGGTACATTGGTGTAAAAACCAAAGGAGGTTAAATAAAATGGCAAAGCCGCAAAGATAAAATAGATATAATGAGATTGGCTCTCTACATTACTTTTATTAAGTAGCCTACTCAGATCAACAAACGGCTTTAAATCAACAATCGCTAGTAGAAATGTCACTGCCATTCCAACGGTAAGAATGATGGTAACGCGAGCCACTGCCTTCGTGCTCACCCAGACTACAACCGCCAAAGACAACGCGAAAAAAACCCCAGATATCATCTGTGGTGGTGCAACTCCTATCGCGGAAAACAACGTCTGATTCACAATAGATCCGCCGCCGCTAATATAGGCATAATCCAAAATATAGAGTATGAATACTAACAAAAGCCCATTAATGACATTCCAGCCCTTGCCAAGTGTGGATTTTACCAAGGTATCGAAGCTCTCTCCCTCTCGGAAGTTGAGATTTACCTCCAAAATCATCAAGGAAGTATGGTACATACAAAACCAGGACAACAGCATGCACGCAACAGACCAACCAAACCACATACCGGAAGAAACAGTGGGCAGCGCAAACATTCCCGCGCCCACCGCTCCACCCGCAGTAATTATAACACCGGTGAGCATTGAGTCGGATTTTTCAGCGCTATCCGTCAGTTCAACGATTTGCATACACTTATTCCTCCACCAAATAATTTGGTCCGTGGTGGTAAACTAACCGACCAATTCGGAGCCGATTATAACCAACCTATAATGTCTTGCTTCAGCCATGATGGAATTTCTCCTCACTGTTAAAATTGTATTAGCTGAAATAGGCTGCCCCAGATTTATTCTTCTTCATTAACCTGTTGATTACCTTTGTTTGCAAACTCAACCATCCTCTCCCATTCATCTTTTTCTTCGATTTTATAGAAGTGAGCTTGAACTACTGCAGAAACTATAAGTACTCCTAGCAAAATTGCAATCCACCCTAATCCAAACAACGCACATACCCCACTCCAGAGAAGAACGCCTATAAGTATAAGTCGATATTTTTGTAGTTGTCGTTTGAGTTCTAATTTCATTGTTATGCCCTTACATATATTCTCAGTATTATTACCTACAAATAAAAATAAGAATTTACGAAATCTATATTGCAGGACTTTGTCCTTGGAAAACCTTATCGGTCGCTCATGATCGAATGGTAAAGCTCTGGATCTGTTGCCCCTTCGGTACCAATCAAAAGAACAACCGAATTCTCGTCAAATTCCAGGTCCAACCAAAGGTCGGAGTCTCGCTTGGCCGCCATTAAAGCAGCCAACCCAGCTGTCGAACATTCGCCAGCCTCAATTGATAGATTGTCACCCAATCCATGCCCCAAAAAACGCATCAAAGGTGCAACTGCATCATCGGTAATTGAAAGACAGTGACTAAGCGTAGGGAGCAATACATCCCAAGCCAACTGGGAAATCTCACCACAGGATAACCCTGCCATCAAAGTTTCCTCTGAAATTTCGAGCAAAACCGGTGCCTGAACTTCAATACTCTCTAGAAAACAAGCTGACATATCAGACTCAACAGATATCACCTTGCAGAGTTTATCGCCCATTGATTGCCATAAAGGTGCAACGACCCCAGCCGCAAGGCCACCCACGCCGACGGGTAAAAAAGCATGCGTAAGTCGCATACCTTCCATTTGTTTTAAGACCTCATGCGACATCACCGAATAGCCCGCCATAACCTGCAACGGAATGTCCTGATAGCCTTTCCATGAGGTATCGGAAACAATATGCCAACCATTTTCCTCTGAAGCGCTTTTGCAAGCAGCAAGTGACGCTTCATAATTCCCGCCAACCCGAATAACATCTGCTCCAAATGACTGCATCGCTTGTTCCCGGGCCCCACTTACATTCTCATGAATAT
Organism: Gammaproteobacteria bacterium; assembly: GCA_963854365.1. Classification (GTDB taxonomy): domain Bacteria; phylum Pseudomonadota; class Gammaproteobacteria; order Pseudomonadales; family Pseudohongiellaceae; genus UBA9145. The sequence goes on along the minus strand of CAWKZI010000069.1, from coordinate 562 downwards.
ATATCTTGGCTTTGCAACCGGCGAGCTTTGCGCCCCAAGAAACAGATCGCCCATGATTACCATCCGTGGCTGTAGCAACAGTTATGTCTGACGCTTTTATTCCTAACGTTTCCTGAGCTGAAATAAGATTTGCAACAGCGTAAGAACCTCCCAGTGCTTTAAAAGAACCTAAACCAAACCGCGACGCTTCGTCTTTATAAAGTACTGCCTTGACACCACAGGTAGCTGCGATGGTCGGCAGACTATGCAATCGCGTAGGCCTATATTCTGGCCAGCCAGAGATTTCCTTAAGGGCGGCGGACATATTTTGATCATTCAAAGACTTGGACAAATTAGGAAAAGCGGTTTTCTGATGCCCTTTATTGGCAACAACCCTGGTAATTCGGGCCGCCGCTGATGCCGCTATCACATTATGTGTACTCATTTATACAGGTAGTCCTTTCTATATAGAGCTTAAATCGCTTACAAAGGCCCGCAAGCTTAAATGAGTAGTTTGTAACTCATTGTTCTATTGCGTTATCAACGTAATCAAGCGCGCCATTCAGAAATGGCTTATATTTTT
>CAWKZI010000068.1:0-8691 GCA_963854365.1 Gammaproteobacteria bacterium | reverse complement strand
AGTCTCGATCTGCTGCCACCAGAAGGTAAAAGTATATTGTTCACCATTGCTGATGTGGAAAAGATTAAACCTTTTGCACTTTGGCAACATCAATCAACATTTGTTAGTGAAGATCTTTTGCTCTACTTGCCTCAAGTAGAGATCACCCCTTATACATCGGGAGATGAGGTTTATGATGTATTTATGCGTTATACCAGCGATGGAGGGCAGGATGGATTAGAGCTGATCGAATATCGACCTTCGCCGTAATCTTCATACAATCAGTTAGATCTATTGCAACCATTCGACCCAGCTTTTCGCCGTTTAGTCCTAAAGGTGCGGCAATTTTTATTGGGTCTAGGTTTCCTAAAACCAAATAGTTCTAGAAATAAATACTAGATGTTCATTATCGTATTTATGTCATCGTCTAGCTCGGGTGGTTTTGTCATTAGCGATACTCCAATGAATAAAACTAGGGAGGTTACGAATGAAACCAAGCCACCACTAATCCCATATGGCAACGTAATCCCTGCCAACTGAACAACGAAATTAATAATCAGAGCGGAGCCTATTGCGGTTACTGCGCCCATTACTGTTGCGCCTTTCCAGTTCAAGCCAATAGCTACAACAGGGAATATTGATGCTGAGAATGTTGCCCAACCGAACGCGCCTAGAATAGCAACGAGAGTTGCATCCTGGAAGTGTGAGTATAAAGCAAAACTAGCGGCCAGAATTGCCAATAAAACCGTAACAATTCGAGCCCACATTAGTTCATTTTTAATACTTTTGCCGCGAATAGCTTTAGGGATGTCGTGGATGATCGCGGCAGTACCAATGTTAAGAAAAGCATCTGAGGTGGACATGATTGCAGCAAACAAGCCAGCGAAAACTACACCAGCCAATAAGGGGTTAGTGAAGATAGAAAGAAATACTGAAGCCGCGTCATCCGGCAAGGCCAAGGGGTCTATGGTTCCGCTGACCACGGCCGCTCGCATTACCACCCCGATAGAAATCCACAACAGCGCCGCCATGATATAGCCAAATAGAGACATGGGCAGAATGCTGCGATTGTCAGAGATATTTTTGTTCATCATCATTTTGGTTATCAAGTGAGGCTGACCCGCCAAACCTAAACCAAAAACAAAAAACCAACCAAAGGATGCCATTATTCCGGCTGCTCCAAACGGCATAATGGCCTCGGAATCATCCGCTAATATGATAGCACTGGCTTCGGCCATGCCACCCTCAAATACTGTTGTCGCCGTAATTAAGATCAGAAAACCAGCGATAATCATGATGGCGCCTTGCACTACATCAGTGTAAACCGAAGCAATAATACCACCAGTAACACAATAGAAAATTAGAACAGCAGATGAGATAACCACGCAAGTTATCAGACTTATGTCCACGAAAATGGCGGTACCGGAGAGAATCGCTTGCATTACTAGCGCCATGGCGAGAATTTGGGTCGCTAAATACCCCATTACCCCAAGTACAATTGTTATAGCCATCATAAAGCGAACAGCTTCACTGCTATAACGGGCAGCTACAACATCTGGAAGCGAAATGCAGTTTCTCACTTCTGCAATCATGCGAATGCGTTTGGCTACTAGGAAGAAGCCCACCGCATAGCCAGTAGATGAAATTACTACCATCCAGAATGAACTTACGCCAATGGAATAAACCAGCCCCGGGCCACCGACGAAACCGAAACCACTAAGTGTACTGGAGAAAAGTGCGAGTGCCACAACAATGGGCCCGAGACCACGGCTGGCGATAAAAAAGTCGCTAGAATTTTTTGTGCGTTTCATAGCCCAAAGGCCTGTGATTACACAAAAAATCATATATACCAATACGGCACCGAGAATGATTTCCTGCCTATATGCTTCCATGAATTACTGCTCCGTATTCTTTTTTTGTTCAGCCAAGAGCTGATTAAATTTTTCTTCATCCTCTTTGGTATAGATAAATTTTCGAAAACCAAAACTGTAAATAATAATAAGAGGGATAGCACCCGCCCAAGAGCCATAAACCTGCCAGGCCGTTGCTATTGGAAAGCCGAGAAAATATCCAGTGGTGCCGGTTTCAAGAAAGGTTTGGTGGCCGCTGTACATCTGCTCCCACACAATTAAGCTAAGGATGAAGCTGCCCGCCATATACCACAGAAATTCTCGGGTAAGGTATCGATCACTTATTCCAAGAGCGCAAAGACAAACCACTAATGCCAGTAACAGAACTTGACAGGCGTAGGCATAAAAACCGATGTGCTCAAGTCTTGCCGCCCCATCGCCTCCCGCTTGCATACCAGCAAAAACAGCATGAGCTACTCCGCCTGCATTGGGTACTGTTTCAGCTAGGCAAATGGCAATAATGAAACCAGCCAGTAGTACGCTGATTGCGAAAATTAAATAAATCAACTTGCTTCGCATAATATCCTCTATTCAACTAAATCATTTATCAGTTTTTCTAATACTGGCAGTTCGTTTGCTAAATTGGCAGACTATTATTCAGGGAATTTAAATACATCGAGATTGCAAGCGTTTGAGACTTACTCTGCCGATAAATGCTGTGATGCTATTATAATTTTCAGAGCCAATTGTCACATAGCTGTCGCCATCGAACTGCAAATTTCGCTGCCAGCTTTGGTTAGGTGCCTTACATCATTGGTTGTGGGTCAAGATAATGCTAGAGAATTTCCCTAGTTTGGTAATCTATGACAGCGATATTGCTTTGGATCCCTTCGGTGCCAACATCCACAGAAATCGGTGCACCAGCGATGAAATGCAAACATCCGAAGTAAATACTTAAACCTTATTTGCAATAGTTGGCAGGGTTCGATAACTAGAATAGAGATTAAGCCTAAATCAGGGTTCACCGAGTCGGATACCAAATCATTGATGCTGCCCGTGGCTCTGGGACAGATAATAGGCGCAGCATAAACAGCCTACTGACAGTGGTCTACATATATCATTATGCCACCAGAACCTCAGCTGCCTTATGTTTCTGTTTAAAACCGTCACAATTAGGAGGCCAAGCCTGTCTTGACAAGTTAGGTGGGAGAGTTCATGTTCTCAGGTCCTGCCAATTACTAGAAAGGTTCGAACAGTTTTCCGAGCTGCAGTTAGTTTTTGGGAACAGTAATACAGAATTCAAAACCATAATAAATAAATGTCATATCTAGAGAGGTAACAATGAATAAGATCACTAAGAGAACTTCACAACTCTTCCTCAAAGCAGGGATAGCTGGTCTACTTTTAACCGTAGCAACTGCAAGTGCAATGGCACAAACGACAAGGGGGTCGATGGCAGAATCGGGCAAGCCTGCTGCTCATGCTGGCCAGCAACCAATAAATAATTTACCGAATCCATACGTAACAGAGCGTAATTTTGGCTCTTTACCGGATGGACGTCGTTGGGGTTCTGTAAGTGCTATTAACGTTGATATCGATGGCGTACACATATGGGCAGGAGATCGCTGTGGTAATAATGCCTGTGCGACAACACCTGATATTAACCCTATAGTAAAACTTGATCCAAATGGTCGTGTGGTTGATCAATTTGGGGCAGGTCAAATTCTTTGGCCGCACGGCATGGATGTAGACAGCCAAGGTAACATTTGGATTGCTGATGCGCGTGTAGCAAATCAGAACGAACTTCGTGAAAACCCAGCAGCCGCCAATATTGGAAGCGCAGTGTTGAAGTTTAGCCCAGATGGTGACTTATTAATGACAATAGGCACACCAGGGGAAGTTGGCGATCCTCCAACACATCTTACTGACCCAAATGATGTATTGATTGCGCCAAACGGTCGTATTTTTATCGCAGAAACCCATGGCGCACAATTTCAAGGTGAGCCGAGTGACGAGACCAAGAGCCGCATCACCATGTGGGAGCCAGATGGCACTTATATAGGGCATTTCGGTGAGTATGGTTGGGATGACGGCCAGTTCCGTTCTCCTCATTCTCTCTCCATGGATTCGCAAGGCCGGCTATTTGTCGCAGATCGTGGTAATAATCGTATTCAAATATTTACTCAAGACGGAGAATGGTTAGATACTTGGTACCAGTTCAGCCGTATTAGCGGTATGTATATCGATCCTAGCAACGACATGTTGTATGCCATCGATTCTGAAACTGACGAGAACTACAACCCTGGTGGTTGGAGAAAAGGTCTACGAGTAGGAAATGCTCGCAATGGTGAAGTGCTTTATTTCATTCCAGAGCATATGTGCGGTGGAAATTCCGGCATGGGCGGAATCGGCTGCATGGGTGAAGGCGTGACGGCAGACAAAGATGGAAATGTTTACGGCGGTGAAGTAGGTACAATTAAAGGAGTGACTCGTTTCGTACCGCGCTTGATACCATAGTAATTCGTGTTTAAATCGAAACGGGCGCTGTCGCAGGACACCGCCCGTTTTTCTGTATGCAATTAAAATTTGGTAGATGAAAAAATGAGTCAATTGTTTGAAGCTTTGCGTTTTACCCGCGGACCTGAGATGAAAAACCGTTTCATGCTCGCCCCACTCACTAATTTACAAAGTCATGTTGACGGCGTACTTTCTAATGAAGAATACAAGTGGTTGACCATGCGTGCAGAAGGAGGCTTTGGTTTGACTATGACTTGTGCCGCTCATGTCCAAGCAATAGGCCAGGGCTTTCCGGGCCAGCTTGGAGTTTTTTCCGATAAGCATCTTGAGGGTCTAATCAGATTAGCGACACAGATTAAGGCCCAGGACAGTATCGCTATTTGCCAGTTACACCATGCAGGAATGCGGTCTCCAGCTGATATTATTGGCACTATACCGGTAAGTCCTTCTGCTGAAGAGAAGACTGGAGCACGGGCATTAAGCACAGCAGAAGTTCAGGAGCTGGTGTCTGATTTTATATCGGCAGCGATGCGAGCGGAGGCAGCTGGCTTCGATGGAGTCGAGATTCACGGAGCCCATGGTTATATCCTTTGCCAATTTTTTAGTGCTGAAATAAATAAACGAGACGATCAATATGGCGGCAGTCTGGAAAACAGAAGCCGCATTTTTTTTGAAATCATTGATGGTATTCGTGCGCAGTGTCGGGAAGATTTTATGGTAGGTGTGCGGCTTTCGCCTGAACGATTCGGAATGAAGCTCGATGAAACTACCGAGGTAGCTCAGCGACTTATGACCGAAGGCAATATCGATTTTCTCGATATGTCTTTGTGGGATGTATTTAAAGAGCCTGAGCAGGAGGATAAACAGGGACAAAGTTTACTGTCTTATTTCACCGAACTTGAGAGAAATGGGGTGCGTTTAGGGGTTGCCGGAAAGATTCGCACCCCTGAGGAAGCTGAAAAAGCATTAGCAGGGGGTGTCGATTGGATCATGTTGGGTCGTGCAGCAATATTGCATCATGATTTTCCTAATCAATATCAGACGAATCCAAATTTTACTCCGGTGCAGCTTCCAACGAGTAAAGAGCATTTGAGTAATGAAGGCTTGTCACCAAAATTTTTGGAGTACATGGGAAGCTGGCCTGGTTTTATAGCTGAGGATGAGACTGCTTAGAATATCTCTTCTTAATAAGAACAAGCAGTATTAAGAACCGGGTCAAGTGCCCGGTTTTTTTATGTCTCTATGAAAAAGTAAAACGCAATCTTGGGGTAGCACGGTACTAACCGCTTGTTAAGCGTAATTTGATTAGGATCAATTAGGATCAATTAGGAGTAAATTGAGAAAGGTTTAAAGTTTAAGCAAGAGAGAATTACTATCCTGTTGACTTTTTAATCGGTTTTTTGAGGGCGTCAGCTACAGATTCGTCAAGATCTCGGAGAGTTTTGCTAAAGAGGAAGAAGCCGACTACGACCAAGATTAAGATTAATGATGCAGCCAAAATTGCGTTTGCTGCACCAGCTCGATCTGCTGCTAGAGCCATGGGGAAAACCCCAATAGGTGTTAGCCCAAACGATAGCATCATGAAGCTGCTTATGCGTCCCCGGACTTTATCTTCTATTAGTAACTGGATCGAGGCGTTATTAACGGTCTGACTTGCGCTGGCACAGGTATTGGCAATAAGCAATGGGATTAAGGCGTAATAGAAGTTAGAGGTTTGAGTAAATAAGGCAAGAAAGATGCCAAAGGCCAAGGTGCTCCCCAGCATAACGTTCAGACGCTTGGCTGAGTCTCCGCGTTTAACAATCCAGATTGCACCGATTACTCCGCCGACGCCACCCGTAGCCATTAACGTGCCCACGCCGCTCTCACCTACTGCCCAAACCTCCTCAGCTAACATTACAAGAATGTTTTGAAATGGCATGGCCAAGAACATTGGAATCAATCCAAATAAGAGGCAAATAAGCACGGGTCGATTTTGGCGGATATAACTGAAGCCATGGGCGATATCAACTAACAGGGGCTTCTTGACATCTTCTCGATTCATGGAGTGATTGCGTTTGATACCAAACATACATGCTATGGCGCAGAAATAAAGAGAAGATGAAAGGATAAAAGCAGCAGTGAACGACCACTGAGCTATTATTACTCCCATTACTGCAGGGCCTAGAACTCTATTCAGATTCATCGCACCACTGGTAAATGCCAGAGCGCTCTGCAGTCGTTGTGGTCCAACTACTGCCATGGTTATAGCCATTCTGGCTGGCATAATGAAGGGGAAGGCACAACCGGTGACGAATGCCGTGCAGAGCATGTGCCAGAATTCTAGCTTGCCCAGTAAGAGAAGAACTAGAATAAATATTTCATTTGCAGCAATTAGTGTTTGACCAATAATTATTAGCTGGCGGCGTTCAACTCGGTCAGTGATTGCGCCACCTAGTAGGGAAGCAAAAATCATAGGAACGGCAACGACAAGGTTTATGTAAGCAAGAGCTGTTGCTTCGCCGGTTAAATCCCATGCGAGCAGCGAGCGAGTGAGCATCTGTCCTTGCATCGCAAAGAAAAAGGCAACATTACCCATGAATAGCCAACAAAATTGTTTGACTGAAAATAAGCTGAGCACGCTTTTGCCAGAGCTGGCAGATTCTTCGATCGAGGAAGAGATTGCTTGGGCCTCCTAAAATGTGCGCGGAGTATATCTCAATTGCTGATCAATTGCTGATCTGCAAAGTGATAGGCTTGCTTTCATTCTGAAGAACGTGAAACACTCGAATCACCTTATTAATTCAAAACGGGCGATTGCATTTATCATGTTAAGTTTGCAAGCAATTCTTGGGTTATTTATTTTTATCGCGTTAGCAATAGGACTCAGCGAAAAACGACAATTTCCTAACTGGAAAATAATAACAACTGGTTTGGGATTGCAGATCGTTTTCGCTTTCGTGGTATTCAGAGTCAGTTTTATCCAGCAAATATTAGCGACAGCCAATCGCGGCGTGTCAGCAATTGCTAGTGCTACCGAATCCGGCACATTATTTATCTTTGGCTACCTCGGCGGTGACCCATTAAATGTTGCTTACCCTTATTCAGTTGAAGACCCAGCCGCAACAGTGATTCTCGCTTTTAGGATATTGCCGCTAATTCTAATTTTTACCGTGCTATCAGCCATTCTATGGCACTACAAAATTTTACCTGTTGTAGTTCGTGGGTTTTCATTTGTTCTACGACGTAGCCTTGGGGTTAACGGTGCAGTTGGGTTCAGTGCGGCGGCAAATATTTTTATTGGCATGGTTGAGTCGCCTGCATTGATTAGACCCTATATTAAGACGCTTAGCCGCAGTCAGCTTTTTGTCGTGATGTCATGCGGCATGGCGACTATTGCTGGTTCAGTGATGATCCTCTATTCAGTTGTTCTGCAGGGAATCGTTGAAAATCCACTGGGGCATATTCTCACTGCATCGGTAATCAGTGCTCCAGCGGCCATAATGCTTGCCTTGATTATGGTGCCCGAGGAATCTACTTATTCTGAAAAGCAATTCGCTGAAGATAGCGTGGTTATTGGCCCGCGTTATCACAATGTAATGGATGCAATAACTCGTGGGACCAGTGATGGGTTGAAACTTATGGCGAATGTAGGCGCCATGTTATTAGTGTTAGTAGCGCTGGTCGCTCTACTCAATAGTGTGTTGTCTTTAATTTCCTTTCCTAGTGGTGAGTCATTGACTTTACAGGGAATATTCTCGGTTATATTTGCACCACTAGTTTGGCTTATGGGCATCCCTTGGGCAGAAGCACAAGTAGCTGGCAACTTGATGGGAATAAAAACTGCTTTGAATGAGTTTCTAAGTTTTCTTGCTCTGGCTGAGTTGCCAGTAGGTTCTTTATCACAACAATCAACTATTATCATGACTTATGCCATGTGTGGGTTTGCTAATTTCGGTAGCCTTGGAATTATGATTGCAGGCCTTACCGGTCTCTGCCCAGAGCGCGCCAAAGAGATAGTCCAGCTGGCTCCTAAGTCTCTTATATCGGGCACCTTGGCGACTTGTATGACAGGAGCTATCGCCGGCTTGTTAATTTAGAATTCGAATCTAGAGAGTTCGCTCCAGAAGGTTTAATGCAGAACCAGCTGCGTCTAGGGTTAGTGAGCTCTCAATCTCTGTGGAATGGTCATTGTGGTTATCGGTTTGCAAGCCGATTCTTGACCCTGCCTGGGAATCTCTAATAATTTCGCAGCCGTAATCGGATTGTTCGTGGCTTTAATAAATAGAATAATTCTTCGTGCAGGTTTGCAGTTGGCTTATTCTATGATAAACATGAATTTAGCTTTTCGGACTAACTAGATACA